>JAZUPA010000016.1:0-3797 GCA_045604945.1 Acutalibacteraceae bacterium | reverse complement strand
GGAATAGATTATAATAGCAAACAAAAATGACCCTGAGAGCGATTCTCAAGGTCATTCGAATTATTAAACTGATTTACCCTTTTTGCTGAAATGGAGAGGTGGGGAGATATTGTGAATAACCTTGTCATATTATAGCACTATTCATTTGATATCTCAAGATTAATATGCCGGGTAACTCATAAACGGTGGATTTGCACGAAATGTCTGCAAGTTTAGTCAGTATACGGTAAAAGACTTTGGTGTATTTCTGGAATTGATTCAATTATATTATGCTTTTTCAAATACTGCAGTGACACACATAAATCCGTCTTTGATTTCTGCAAAAACCTCTCCGTTCATTTTGTGCATAAGCTGGCGGCATATGTACAGGCCAAGACCGCTGCCTTTTTCGTTTTCTGCATTTGCACCGCGCCAGAAGCTGTCAAAAATATGATGCAGATCTGTATCTGCAATAGTGCAGCCGCTGTTGCGGACAGTTACAAGTATGCAGCCGTCCTCTTCGGAGAATTCAATTGCAATACTGTTTCCGTCGCCGTATTTTACGGCGTTTTCCATAATATTCTGAATAACTTCGACACTTCGGTCAAAGTCGCCGCTGAGCAGGCAATCGGTATAGCTGCTGACAGTGAAATCGATCCTGATAAGCGACAGCTTTTCGGTGTAATACTGCTTTACGGCAGTTACAAGTCTTGACAAATAGAATTCTCCGATATTGACCTCAAGACTGAGGAAATCCTCTCTTGATGCGGTAATAATCTGAGAAACATAACCTTCAATTTCGTCAGCTTTTGCATTGATATTCACGGCTATTTCGAGCTGCTTATCCTTGCTGTCATAAAGACCTGTGGAAAGAGCTTTTGAATAGAGCTTTATCGCAGAAAGAGGGGTTTTTATATCGTGAGACAGAGAAAGAAGAAGCATTTTCTTGTCTCTCAGCAAACAGAGCTCACGCTCTTTTTGCTGTTCCATATTTTCGCGAAGAACATCAACGCCCCAGATAAAACGTCCGAAAAAGCGGTTTTTGGTTTCTTTTACGGGTGCGGTGAGATTTCCCTTTGAAAGCTCATAGGGGACATCTGAAAGCTGTTCAAAAGGCTTCAGTATTCTGACCCTTGTATACAGCAAAACACCAATAATCACAGCCGCCATGACACCGAGACTGACATTCACTGTAATGAACATATTTGATTTGTCTGTGCTGCTGCCTGTCTTATATTCAAAACGGTACAACTTACCATTTATCTCACGGATGACATAGTCGCTGTCGGTGTTATAAAAACCATCTTCGTATTGAATAACCCCGGTCACATACTCGCAGTCGGACAAATCTGCAGCATCAAAACTTCCGTTTTCAATTTCGCGAGCAAGACGGCTTATTTCAACTCTGTACGGTCTTCCGCTGTCAGCGTTGTCTTTAAGCAGAATCACGTTGGCAGCAAAGAAGACAAGAATAATCACAGCCAAAACAATCGCAAAAATCCTGTTAAATGCTTTCATATTTATAGCCTACTCCCCAAACTGTAAGGATTCTTTCGGGATTCTTCGAATCGTCCTCAATTTTCTGACGAAGCCATTTTATGTGTACCGTAAGGGTCTGCTGCTCTGAGAAGCTGTCGCTGCCCCAGATCTGGTTGAAAAGATATTCTTTTGTCAGTGTCTTGCCCTTGTTTTCAATAAGAAGTACAAGCAAATCAAATTCCTTTGCCGTCATCTCAATGATGGAATTATTCTTGTGGACTGTACGGTTGACTTTATTGATAATAATATCGCCGTCAATGATTTCATCAAGAGAATATCTGCGTTTGAAAATACCTGCGATTTTTGCGAGCATGATATCAATATCGAAGGGCTTTTCTATGTAATCGTCAGCGCCGAGAATAAGCCCGTTAAGCTTATCTTCTTTATCGATTCTGGCACTGACAATAAGAATTGGGGTATTGCTCTCGTCACGAATTTTTCTGCAAACAGCAAAACCGTCAATTCCGGGGAGCATTACATCAAGCACAATGAGCTTTGCTCCGTACTTTTCATAAAGTGACAATGCCTTTTCACCGGTGTCTGCAACAGATACAGTATAATTCTCTGCACGAAGGAAATCACACAGAAGGCTCGCAAGTTCTTTATTATCTTCAACGATTAAAATATCAGTCATAATAATTCCTTTCAGAAACAGGAATAAGGGCGACCGGAAAGCCGCCCGAATCCGATTTTACCAGCCCATCTCCATAAGCCAGTTGTTAAGTGCTCTTTCACGCTCTCGCATCTGCGCAGGAGAAGTGTACTTATCCAGATTATACTCTCCTTTAATGTTTCCGTCTACTATGTAAAGTACTCTTGTGCATCTTGCGGCAACCTTTACATCGTGAGTAACGAGCATAATTGTTGTGCCCTCATTGTTAAGCTTTGCAAGCTCTTCCATGACCTCGTCAGAGGAAGTGCGGTTCAATGCACCTGTAGGCTCATCTGCAAAAATCATTTTAGGATTGTTGATCATGCTGCGGCAGATACAGGCACGCTGGAGCTGGCCGCCGGAAACCTCATTGATGTCGTTGTCTGCGATGTCAATTATGCCCAGCTTGCGCATCAGGTCCTGACCGCGCTGCAGTGTTTTCTTGCGGTTTTCGTTGTTCTTTTTAGACTGTACCGCAGGGAGAATGATATTGTCAAGCACTGTGAGATTTTTCAGCATGTACATCTGCTGGAAAATAAAACCCATTTCATCAAGGCGCAGGTCAGCGAGCTCTTTTTCGCCCATTTTCGCAATGTTCTTACCGCAGAACAGAGCCTCACCTGCGGTGATGCCGTCCATGCCTGAAACAGTATAGAGCAGTGTGGATTTACCTGAGCCTGAAGGTCCCATGATTGCCACCATTTCACCCTCAGAAACGGTGAAGTTAACGTTTTTAAGAACGTTGTTCTGACGCTTGTTTACGATATATGTTTTGCAGAGGTCTTTTACTTCGAGAATATTCATGATAATTTCCTTTCTTACTCTATGTTAGCAGTATCGGAGGATTTGATCTTTTTTGTGTAAAGGGAAGTTAAAAATGCACTTATGGAGGTGGTCAGAAGAACAACCAGCGGGAATACAATATACATTTCAATGGGATTAATAATGTAATCAACCGCAAGCTCCATACCCATCATCTTAAAAATCGGATCGATGCAGAGATGTGTTAGGGGCAGTGCTGAAATTTCACCGATAATCACCGCGATAATTCCCACGAATGTAAAACGAGCTGAATGGTAAGCGTAAATTCTGCCGTTTCTCATTCCCAGTGCCTTCATAAGGGCAATTTCACCCTTTTCCTTTGCGATAAAGGAACGCTCCATCAGCACGGTGATAAGCGCAGTCAAAACAATAGTGAGAATTACAACAAGAGACTTAACCGCATCAAGAGTATCGGCAACGCCAACCATATCTTCAACAGCTTCGGCACAAGTCTTGATTTCATCAATGTCGGGATAAAGTTCATGTATTTTCTCAATTCTTCGGCTGATTTCTTTTTCATCGGGATTATCTGTAAATATAACCTGTGTGCCAAGGCCGCCCTGAGCCTGAATGAAATCTATCTCCTCATATGAATATAACCTTATACCATCACCCATGCTGTACATAGACTGGAAAAAGGCTGTTATAATAAATTCCTTGTCTCCATCAATAGTCTTTATAGTAATAGTATCGCCGATATTTGCTTTGATTTTATCTGCAGACATTCGGGTTATGGCAACTTCTCCACAATTCTGAGGTGCAGTACCTTCCGTATATTCATACATATCCATTGTTGTTCCGGTAC
>JAZUPA010000015.1:0-5872 GCA_045604945.1 Acutalibacteraceae bacterium | reverse complement strand
TTATTCGGTTCTGTACTTGAAATGAGTTTGTGGGCAAGCTTTGCCGCAGTAATCGTGATTATCGCTCGCTTGTGCTTAAAGAAAGTGCCTAAGATTTTTTCATATGTTCTATGGAGCGTTGTGTTCTTTAGACTTCTGTGTCCTTTTGGTATCTCGATTCCCATTAATGTACAGGTAGCAGAGTCAAGGGTGGCAGAAGACAGCGAAAATCCTATGATACAGACCTTCATAGAGCAAGGAGTAGAGTATGAACAAACTTCCGATGAACCTATAACGGAGGCTTATCGATACACACCTCTGGATACTCCTGTTGAGCAGCTCGAAAAATCAGACCCAATGCTGTTGCTGTGGATTAACTGGCTCATAGGCATTGCAGGTGTAATGTCATACGGAGGATATTCGTATCTGAAATTAAGGCGAAGATTGAGAACCGCATTCAGAATCGAGGGACGAATATACGAATGTGAAAACATAAAGACTGCATTTGTAATCGGTATATTCAAACCTAAAATCTATATCCCCAGCGGTTTGACAAAGTCGCAGAAAAGCATGGTTATTAAACATGAGCAAGCCCACATCAGACGCGGAGACCATATTGTAAAGCTCATAGCTTACTGCGCACTTGCAGTGCATTGGTTTAATCCTCTTGTTTGGCTTTGTTATAATCTGATGTGTTCAGATATGGAAAAGTCCTGCGATGAGTCTGTTATCCGTGGCTTAAAACGTTCAAAAGTAGCAATTTATTGTGACACCCTTGTTAAGGTAAATGAAAATCACTCAAACCCTGTGCTTGCCTTTTCGGAAAACAGCACAAAGAAAAGAGTACTTAATATAGTGAATTTCAAGCGTTGTACGAAGTATGCAGCCGCTTTGATTTCAATGGTATGTGTTATGCTTATTGCAGTTTGCGCAATCACACCAAAAGTCAATGCATATCTTGGCGAGTACGATTCAAGACACGAAAGCGAATGGGCTGAATACGGTGCCAATTATGTTGATATTTACAATTATATCGACAATTCGCTTATTCTTAACGGGAAAGAATATACCTCCGAGCCCGATTCACTTACAGAACTTTATGTTCCCGAAGGGTATCTTGCTGTTGCAGAATTTTGCGATATGCCAAATCTCAAGACAGTTGCATTGCCTGACAGCGTGACTGCGTTGGGGGTAAACGCACTCTCAAACAATCCAAACCTTGAAGCGGTATATCTTGGCGGAGGGCTGACGCGAATCGGCGGAGAGACATTTTGGAATGACACTGCTCTTAAAGAAATAATAATCCCCGACAGTGTAGAGAAAATCGAACATTATGCATTTTCATGCTGCAGATCTCTTGAATACATAGTTATCCCTCCCAAAGTAGAGAATATAGTAAGCGGCACATTTGAAAGCTGTGACCGACTGGTTGATGTATTCATCGGTGAATCTGTTGCTTACATAAGTGATGATGCTTTTACAAGCTGCCTTGTAGGTAAACAGCCCTTGGTATTTCATATAAAGGACAATCCTTATGCGGAAGAATACGCAAAGAAGCACGGGTATATTGTTGAGGAATGGGACGGAGAAACAATAACCCTGACAGAGTTTCTGGGTATACCTGAACAACCTGTCATAGAAGAGCCCGATGTAGACCCAGTGGAAGCTGACCGCTTTATCGGTGAATGGTTTTTTAAGCTGACAGATGAGGGATACATGGTTAACGGATATAACGGAGAAGTACCTGCAGAAGTTGTTGTCCCTAATAACATTGACGGTTACAGCATAGTCGGTCTTGATGCAAGCTGCCTGCGCTGTCCGCCTGATAGCGAAGTGTCAGCACTTGAAAAGGTTGTAATATCGGAAGGTATTAAAATACTGCGCTGTGCTGCCTTTGACAACTGCAGGAACCTGACCGATGTAACCTTGCCCGAGACACTCCGGTACATTGATGGCTCGGTGTTTCAAGATTGTACCTCGCTTAAGGAGCTTTATATTCCCGAAAGTGTTACCTACATAGATGAGCTTGCCTTTGTTGGTTGTTCGGCAGAGTTGACTCTTCTCGGCAAGGAAGGTTCTTATGCGCAGGAGTATGCAGAACGCATGGGTATGCCGTTTAAGGCGGTATGATAATAGGAGATAAATTATGAAAGATATATTTCTTTCCATTTTGGAAATGAGCCTATGGGCAAGTGTTACTGCAGTTATCGTAATTATCGCTCGCCTGTGTTTAAAGAAAGTACCTAAGGTGTTTTCTCTAGCGTTGTGGGCAGCAGTACTTTTTAGGCTGGTTATTCCTTTTGGTGTTCCTATTCAGGTTGGTTGGCTTCCAGTATCTTCCGAGTCTGTTACGGAAGATACTGAGTTGTCAAAATACTCTGAAGACGTTGTAACAATAGTCGGAAATGTTTATGAGGATGAAAACGGTGCGGTTATAGTCGATGCACCATATTACATTCCCAGCGAGCAAAGAGAAATATATGATTTGAGTGAGATCGATAACATTGATGACTATTCGAAGTCGGAGGGCATTGACAAAGAAGCTGCAGTAAAAACATGCTCCGTGATTTGGATAATAGGTACAGTTGTTTTATTTGGATATATGTTGTATTCCTATATGAAACTGAAAAGAAAAATGCAGACAGCCTTTCTTGTTTCGGGAAATATATACGAGAGCCAAAATGTTAAAAACGCTTTTGTGCTTGGTTTTATTCATCCGCGAATATACATATCTGATATACTTTCCGCTGAGGAAAAGCGGTGTATTATTCTGCACGAAAAGATGCATATAAAGCATTGGGATCATATAATAAAACTCATTGCATTTATGGCTTTGTGTCTGCACTGGTTTAATCCTGTTATCTGGCTTAGTTATGTGCTTATGTGCCGTGATATGGAACAGGCCTGTGATGAAGCGGTAATACGTTCCTTGTGCGGTGATGCGGATTCAACATACGAAATAAAACGAAGCTACGCAGAAACAATTATGGCTCAGTCATCAAAAAAGGAAAAATTAGTACCTGTTGCATTTGCAAGAACCGGAATTAAGGAAAGAATAACCAACATTATGAAATATAGAAATCCCAAATTGTGGACCGTGGTTATCTCATGTGTTGTGTGCGTGATGATTGTTTTTGCTTGCGCCTGCTCACCTGTACCAAAGAACAACAGTGGTACAGCTACTGTTAATTCAGATGAATGGGAATATGAGATTGGTTACAGCAGCAATACAGAGCCTTATGTGTATGTGACCATAATGGATTATCTGGGACAGGACACCGAAATAACAGTCCCCTCTGAGCTTGACGGTTACCCCGTCAGATATATCGGCAAATATGTTTTTGCTGAGAGCGATATTGTAAGCGTTAAACTTCCTGATACGGTGTTCTATCTCAGTGAAGGGGTGTTCTATAATTGTAAAAAACTTAAAGCAATAGAATTTTCCGATACATTAGATACCGTCGGTACAAGTGCATTTGCCGGCTGCACATCGCTTGAGTATGCAGATATTCCCGATTCAGTCAACGACATCTATTCCAAAGCCTTTGAAGGATGTACAGCGCTTCGGGAGATAACAATACCGCAATCCTGTACATATTTGCACAACAATGTATTTGCAAACTGTACGGCACTGGAAACTGTCCGTTTGCATAGCGGAGTTGTCAGTTTTGGGGATTATGTATTTTTGAATTGTACATCCCTTATCAGTATTAATATTCCTGAGAATATACATCATCTGTCGGAAAATGCTTTCGAGGGCTGTGTTTCACTAGATTCTTCATTGGTTCCCCACACATCAGTATTTACCCTTGATGATGTTAAGCTTTCTTATAATAAAGTGATAACAATGGAAGTCCCTGAGGGCACAACAGAGATTTCGGATAATTATTCGGGATACATTAAGCTCGAAAAGGTAATTCTGCCTGATGGTCTTAAGATTATAGGCCGCGAAGCTTTCAACGGCTGTAGTCTTCTTGCATCAATAAATCTTCCCGAGAGTCTCACTTATATAGCTCCAAGTGTTTTCGGCAGTTGTCCGATTACGGAAATAACCGTTCCGGGCGGTGTAAAAGTAATTGAAACAACTACGTTCCTTGGCTGCAGACAACTAAAACAAGTTACTCTTTGTGAGGGTATTGAGGTGGTTTTTGACGGTGCTTTCAGAGATTGTACTGCACTTAGTAATATTTCTTTGCCAAACAGTCTTACATATATCGGAGAAGAAGCATTCAGAGAATGTACTTCACTTAAAGAAATCACCATTCCTGCTAACGTAACATATATAGCAGATGATGCGTTCAGAGGATGTGGAGAAAGTTTGACTATTATATGCAAGGAAAACTCATATGTCCACGAGTGGGCAGAGGAACGCAGTTATAATGTATCATTCTTTTGATGAACTGGGATAATTCAGTTGCATAAAGGAGGTTAAAATATGGACGGGGTATTCGGTGTTATTCTTGAAATGAGCCTGTGGGCAAGTGTTGCTGCAGTTATCGTAATTATCGCTCGCCAGTGCATGAAGAAAGTGCCCAAGATGTTTTCATATATTCTTTGGAGTATCGTTCTGTTCCGTTTACTATGTCCTTTTGGAATAAAAATTCCTATCTGGATTACACCTGACGAGCCGTACATAGTCGAGGCGACTGTTCCTGTTGGTCCTCCTATAGGAGATGAGGATAGCGAAGTGGTTTTTGACAGTACCACAAATACATTTGTTGTCGAGAGTGAACTCACAAAAGCAGAAAAGAACATCAGTATTATGTCGGTGCTTGCAATAATCTGGGTTTTAGGAACACTCTGTATTGCAGCGTATGGTGTGTATTCTTATGCTCGTCTGCGCACAAGACTTAAAAACGCAGTAATGACAGGAAAAAATATATACGAAAGCGGCAGAATCAAGACTGCTTTTGTTCTCGGTTTCATTCGCCCAAAGATATACATTCCCGCAGGGCTGAGCGATACTCAGAGACGAATGATCGTGATGCACGAACATACACATCTGCGCCGATTTGACCACATCGTAAAGCTCATTGCGTACTGTGTGCTGGCTATACACTGGTTCAATCCTCTCGTGTGGCTTTGCTTTGATCTGATGTGCAAAGATATGGAACAGTCCTGTGATGAGGCTGTAATCGGGGGACTTGAGCGTGACAGTGTTGCGGAATACTGTAACACCTTGCTGATTCTGAATGAAAAGGCTTCACACATAGCACCTGCCTTTTCCGAGAACGACACCAAAAAGAGAATCAACAATATAGTCAGCTACAAAAAGCCTACCCGTAAAATTTTGCTGATAATATCAGTGGTGTGTGCCGTGATACTCTGTATAGGTGCGGTGAATATTGAAATAAAGGAAAAGGGCATAGATGTTGAAGAAGTCCTTTCACAGTACGACTTATCGGCATTTGTAAACAATACTGTTGAGGATAAGTACGCAGAGCTTGTATCTGTTGATTCCCCTCTTTATATTGAGATATTGACAAACAAGCAAACAAAGGAACAGTATGCATCGGTTAAATACTGTTATCGGGAATATAAGGGTGCAATAACCATTCCAGAAAGCTACAGCGGTGTGGCGGTGACACACATTGACTTCGAAGCGTTTATGAATTGCAGAGGTATAACGGAAATCAATTTGCCTCCCACCCTTAATGAAATATGGGATTCGGGCTTTTATGGCTGCACCTCTTTAAGGAGTATTGACATTCCCGATTCTGTTGTCTATATAGGAAAGCTTTCTTTTCAGAATTGCTCATCGCTTCAAAGTGTAATTCTCCCTGAAAATCTAAGAGATATCTTCATGTTTACCTTTGCAGGCTGTGCATCACTTAAAGAAATAGAAATCCCCAACGGGGTTGAAGTGATTTCGAACAGTGTATTTATGGACTGT
>JAZUPA010000014.1:0-9916 GCA_045604945.1 Acutalibacteraceae bacterium | reverse complement strand
TTGCTTTGATCGACCATTCTTCTGATCTCGACCGAATCACACATAGCTTCCTCCCCACTTTCCTCATTATCCGAACGAGTTTACCATAAATCCTTTGTAAACACAACGGCAGGCGGAAGTCCGAAAGATCCGAGCCGACGGTCTTTGGCGCTTTAAGCCGCCGCCAACATGCGTGGCACCGCCAACATGTGTGGCACCGCCAACATGTGTGGCACCGCCAACATCCGTGGCGGAGAAAAAAGCCGGAGCAGTTATTTGAATAATATTTGGTTATTGTGCTTTGCCTCGTGATCGTGGGCGGAGCTGTTTTTTTGCAAATGAGAAAGAAGCGTAGGTAAGGGCATTATGTACGAGGGCAGAACGCCGCTACGGTCTCCGCCCTTCACGGCGCTTTTTTGATATGAGAGGAGGAGGTTGTGAGGTGAGGAGGTTTGTGCCTTTACCGCAAACATCATTGACAATACTTCGGATAACCGATACAATGGCAGCAGAGATGATGAAGATGTATTTGAACGAGGTATTGAACGAAAAAAATATGTCGCAGTATATGCTCTCCAAGAAAAGCGGTGTACCTCAATCCACTGTTTCCGAGATATGCAGCGGCAAGGCAAAAATCGAGAAGTGTTCTACTGACACGCTATACAAGATCTCCAAAGCCTTGAATGTGACCATGGAAAGTCTGATTGAAAGGGAGATGACTGCTAAAGCTGCTCCTCACAGAACCTCATTTGAGGTGTTCAAGAGCAATGTCTGCCATTTGGTCAAAGACAAGGGCGATATAGATTTTTTGATTGATATACTGACTACCGATGAAGTTCGTACGCTGTATGACCGAAAATGGTATGCGGAAAGCTTCTATCTGCTTGCGATGGTGGACTATATTTCTCGTGAAAACGATGTGCAGCTTTGCACAAGGTACGACGATATTCGCAATCATAAATTGCAGGATATGCTTTTCCCTGTAAGTGTGGTCGTGATGGATACGGCGATGAATACCGACAGATACAGGCAAGAAAGCCTCCGCAAGGCTATACCCGAATTTATGAGATTCAACATCGTTGAATGCGAGGTGCGAGATGTCTATTGATACCGTTTTTACAAAAGAAAAGCTGGATAGTTGCTTGCGGCAGCTTGCAAAGGAGTTTAGAAAGCTAAACGGCGCCACTGTTCCGGCAGAGATTGTGATAGTCGGTGGAGCCTCGGTTTTGCTGAATTACGGTTTTAGTGACATGACCTACGATCCCAATATTACTGTTCCTGACATTAGCATTGATCTTGCTGCATAAGGGGGAGAGAGATGACGCCAAACTATGTATTAAAAACAAGTGAAGCAGTTTTAAAGCCTGCAAGAGACAACAGTTCGGCACACAAGATAAAAGTCACCATTTGGGTAGTGGTAGCCATAATCTTGATAGCATCTTTTGTGTTTCGAGAAAGCATCTTTTCGGAACTCAATTGGACAGCAAGGTGCCTGCTCTTTGCACTGGCAATTGGAACTTGCTTTATTGGCCCCAAAAAAGTAAATATGCCATCACCCATTGAACTTCAGTTTTATGATTCTTGTCTGGTACTGTATCGGCCAAAACGCTATTACAGTCCTAAAGTTACCAGGCGTGAGATAAATACTATGAAATATTCTGACATTACGAAATGTCTCTACAAAGCTGAATCACAACGAATCCATTTCTATGGAACAGTAGACGCTAAATGGTTCAACTTTGATAAGACTGGAGCAATGAGTAAAACGCCAACGTATGACCGTGTAGTACACGATACGTTATTGTACATAAGCACACGGTGCTCTGATGTTGATTTTGTTTCAGAAATTGAAGCACATAGTCCAATCAGAGTGACTGTCGAAAATAACTAGGTGGATCAAAGGCGTGAGGTGTTTTATGAATAGTCCATTGTACATTTTACGCTTTAACGAGGCTGTTTGGGTACCCAAAAACGGAGATGGGAAAACTGGCAAACTAAAGGTGGCAGTGTGGATAATTGCTGCAATAATCGTAATAGCCTCTTTTGTATTTCAAGAGAGTATTTTCAAGCAGTTATCCTGGCCGGTGCGCTTTATGCTGATTGCACTATGTATCGGTTCGTTATTTGTAGGAGGAAAAAAGAAAGTTCCGTCTGCAATGGAGGTACAGTTCTATAAGGATTATTTGATTGTGTTTAGAAACAAACACTACTACTCAAACAGCGTAAGTCGTAAGGAATTTGATAAATTCAAATACAGCGATATTAAGCAAATACAATTCAGGACGGTCACAAAACGAGTCAATATATTTGGCGTTGTAGAAGGAACCTGGTATAACTACAAAAAAGATGGTTCATTGCCCGCCGAACCGACATATCACAAAGTGACAGATAGCATCTGCTATTTTTACACTGATTTTGCTTCGGATATAGACTTTGTTTCTGAGTTTGAGTCAAACTGTCCTATAAAAGTTACTATTGACCAAAACTAATGAGGGAAATATGGAATCATCTGAATTAAGAATTGAAGCAAAAGACCTTAACCAGCAAAGCACCATGTTGATTAAGGCCGGCAATTATGATGCCGCTAAAGCAAAGCTCGACAGTGCTATAGAAATAGATCCCATGTCGATGCCCTCGTACTTGCGGCGTCATCCATGAAGGATGCCATAAACCATGTAGGCGATGCTTTAGGGCTTCCAAAAGGCTGGCTTAATTCGGACTTTACACACACCACATCATATACACCGAAACTGCTGCAGTTTTCTCGGTATTATAAAACCTATTCCAATGTGTTGAGAATACGTACCGTTTCGGGTGAATATTTGGTGGCGATGAAGCTGATGTCGGGCAGAAAATACAAAAATGACATTTCCGATATCATTGGTATCTTGCGTGAAGAAAAGGCAAAGGGCACTCTGCTTGACTTTGCAAAAATCGAGGTCGCCGTATTCAATCTCTACGGAGGATGGGCGAGTCTGCCCGAAGACTCGAAGGAGCTTGCAGAGCAAATTTCAAAAAGTGATAATCTTGAGCAACTGTATGAAAGCTATCGGAATGCAGAAAAGGAGACTAAGTCAGAGCTGATAGCCTTTGAAAAGGATTACCCGAAAGTCCTGACCAAA
Organism: Acutalibacteraceae bacterium; assembly: GCA_045604945.1. Lineage (GTDB taxonomy): Bacteria > Bacillota > Clostridia > Oscillospirales > Acutalibacteraceae > JAISGQ01. The sequence continues at coordinate 6,815 of JAZUPA010000014.1, read as the reverse complement.
GATAATATGGAGGATATTATCGCCGGACTCAAAAAGCGAAAGCCGAAGTCCGATACAGAAAGGTAAACCGAATAGACACAAGAGCCGTTCTTTTATGCGAATAAAGGAGAGGCCTTTTTCTATCTCACAAAGGAGAAATAGCTATGAAAAAATTTGTGACCAAGCAGGAGATCGAACAGGCACGGCAGCTCGATCTGCTGTCCTATTTACAACGGTATGAGCCGGACGAACCGGTAAAGGCAGCACCGGACGTGTATTCCACACGCTCCAATGACAGCTTAAAAATATCCAACGGCAGATATTTCCGAAACGGTAATGCGACAAATAGAGCGCACTGTCCGAAACCGGGAGAGAAATACACTTGCAAACAAGGAACGTGTGGGGCAAAATAGAGATACAAACAGCGAAAGGAGCAATGATGATGGAAGAGAAAAAAGTGCTGACTTACAAGCAGGTGGGGGATTATCTGTATCCCGATATAGAGATGGACGAACAGCCGGAGGGATTCATCGGGAAATACGGGAGCATGAGACGAACGTTCCTGAAGGAATACCGCATCGGGCTGTACGGAGAGCTGCTGCTGTCGTGCAAGCTGAAAGCGCACCTGATGGAGATAGATACGACAGCGAGGGAGCGAGTCGAGCAGCTCATGAAGGAGATGGCAAAGGCCGAAGGAGTGACGGAGGATCTGAAGATGTCGGATCAGCTCAGATGGGTCGGCATGATGAACAACATCAAGAGCCGGGCGGAGGAAATAGTTCTGAGCGAGCTGATATACGTCTGACACCTCATTCGGCAGACGAAGGAACGGAGAACTTAATATTCAACGAAGAAACGGAGGAACGGCCCTCCGTTTTTTCTGCATCGCAAGCCGAGTTTGACAAACGCTGCTGAATCAGTTGCGTGGCAAATATGATATAACCTATATGCCGCCGCTGTACGGCAAGGACTACAACGATATGCTCATGGCACAGAGGGGTATGTCTGCAGTCGTCAGGACGAGGGGCTTAAAAGAAGAACTGTTGAGATGAGTTTGTTCGGAATGTGGCTTAAAAGGTTGCTGATAGTTGCATTATTCACAATTTTATGGTATAATTTTCATAACGAAGTACATAAAGGGGCAAATATTATGAAAATTATACCCAAGTTGGTGGAAAAGCCAAGAACCAATCTAAAAATAGAGCCATTTAATGCCGACCAAAAAGAATATACTGGTAAAGGAATGACAAGGGAATCCCTATGTGCAAAATGGGATAATTCGGCTAATAAGCAAGAAAAGATTGTAGCAATAGGGATCAACCCTAGCACGGCACATAACGGAAAATCTGATACCACTATAACTAAGTTGTGTAGATTTCTTGATATGCACGGCTTTAATAATTTATCTATGCTTAACCTATATGAGAATGTTTCATCTACTCAGTTGAAAGGCGAGAAAATAGAAACTGATTTTAGCACAAAAAGAGCAATATTTAATGAGGCTGATATTATACTTATAGTTTGGGGATTTGATGATAAAAAAGACCTAAAAGAATTAAAGATTAACGCTAACGAGGTATTAACCGACTATTCGGATAAGTTATACTGCATAAAAGACAGTAATGGTAAGTCCCCGGCCCACCCTAGCAGAATGCACTATGATTGGGATATAGTTCCTTATGTTGTAAATGCAGTATAATTTGGAGGTATGAAAGTATGAGTGTAAAGAATGCGGATAAACACTTGGTATACCACCGTAATATGTATGGTGTGTCTTGTGAAGTTGCAAGTGGAAATAATGAGGACGATTTCAAAATCTATTGCCATAAAGAACACAAAATATGTGTACCGAAAAAGTGTGATAAATGCAAGTATTTCGGCGGTAGTGAAATGGGAACTGGTATATGCTGTGTTTGGGAAGAATCTTATGAAGATATAAGCGGTGATGAGCATATCGTTCAGCACGACGAGGTGTATATGGAGTTCCAAAGAGTAGAAAACCCCGATATATACAAGAAAATGTTAAAAATGGTTGAGGACGGAGATATAGATTTGTGTAAAGCGTGGCAAGGCTTAGATTAACCAATAAAATATACATATTAACCGTTACTGATATAAAAATCGGTAACGGTTTTTTGTTGCAAAAAACATCTTAATAGCAACCAATAGAAACGCTTTTTGTGGTATTCTTTTAGAAAGCATTATAGCTTTAAAAGGAATTGACCTATGTTATCAAATTTGATAACATAAGTTATACTATCGAACATAGGGGTAGATATGGACGGCGAGATTCTAAAAAAGCGGCAGGAAATAATAGCGCAGCTGACACAGGCTCGGCTTGAACGGGGTATGACTCAAGCCGAGCTTGCCGAGCGCATCGGCACACAGCGCTCAAATATAAGCCGTATCGAGAGTGGGGCGCAAAATCTCACTTTGGATATGATGCTTAAAATCTCAACTGCTTTGGGCAAGGATGTAAGTTTGATGCTTACAGAACAGGAGAAAGAGTTGGAAAGCAGATATATACTTCGGATATATGATACGGAGCTGATGCGGTTTTCTCTCAAAGAGGACGGTCTTGCAGGGTTACAAGCGAATATCATTTCCGTCAACGACCTAAAAAGTGAAGTGATGCCGCTGGATATGGAGCTTTCCAATGAAGGCTTGGTGAAATGGCTAAAGCGTCGTGTTATACCCAAAAACCGTGCCTTTGTAGAGGAAATACTCAAAACCTTCGGCTTGAATGTGAATGATACAAAAGGCATTATCGACGTATGCAAGGGGCTGTCACTAAACGACAGTTATTGGATAATTCCCGAGGGCTTCGAGGGGAGCTTCGGCGAGTATAACCTGTATGAAAACCGTTTTTCGGAGATACTCTCCCTTGTCGCTTATACCGGTGTAGGACAAAGTCATCGTGCTTTTACGACATCGCCCGAACTGACGACACAGGGTATGCTTCGAAAGGCATGGAGATACATGGACGGCGAAGGGATATGGCTTTACAAGGGCGGAACAGAAGGAGCTGCAAATGCGGGCAATGAGCCCTATTCCGAATACTACGCCTGCCAAATAGCACAGGTAATGGGGCTCAATGCCGTTCACTACGACCTCGAAAACTGGAAAGGTATTCTTGCCAGTAAGTGCAGGCTGTTTACGGACATCGACACCGCCTATATCCCCATAGGATATATCGTAAGAACCGGCGGCATTAAAGCCTGCTTGGATTACTACGAATCGTTGGGTGCGGAGTTTTCCGAGCAGCTCAAAAGTATGTTGGTATTTGATGCGGTTATCTATAACGAGGATAGGCACTTTGGCAATTTTGGAGTATTGAGGGATAATCGGAGTGGGAAACTCATATCACCTGCGCCCATCTTCGACAATGGTGTTTCGCTGTTCAACTATGCTATGATGGATGACCTTGCCAACATAGATGAATACGCCAAGACACGCAGCACCCCATACAACGTTCCTTTTGAAACGATAGTATCGGAGGTTGCGGGCAAGGAACAGGCACGACAACTTCGGCGCTTGATAGGCTTTACATTCAAACGCCATCCCAATATCAATCTGCCGGAGGAGCGGCTTGAGTTAATAGAGCGGCACTTGCAAAAACGAGTGAGCAGGCTTTTGGCGTTGACAAGGAGCAGATCGAGGAATACGCCCGAACGATAATGGGTAAATAGCGTATAGAGCATAATGAGCGTTCAACAAACGGAAGCTTTTTGTTATGCAAAATGAGACTGAGAAGTACCAAATGATGGGCTCATCTCTCGGCAAGTAATTTTACATGGGCAGCTCTGCTGTCCTTTACCAAGCACTGAATAATGCTGGCATTTGCCAACGGCAATGCTATCATTATTCGCTTGTAGGTGGCTGTGCCCCCTAAGAGATGCAGCTTTGTAACGGTATTGAAGCTCAAAGCAGGGAGATCGCCGAAAAACACAGGCGGCTCGAGGAGCAGGCGGATACTCAAAAGGAGGCAAAGCGCAAAAGGGGGGTCGAAGAAAGGCGTTGACCGGTGGTCGCCATGCCGATATAATTGGATAGGAGGTGTTTTACATGACTTTGCAGCTTTTATTAAAGCAAAAGAATATGACAATGTACCAATTGTCTAAAGTAAGCGGCATTCCGAAAACGACCATTATTGATATTTGTGCAGGAAGAAGTATGCTTGAAAAATGCTCGGCAAAAACGGTGCAGCGGATTGCACAGGCGCTTGGCTGCACAATGGAGGACATTATGATGCTCGAGCAGCCGTCGGAATACGATGAAAGCACGAACCTCCCAAAGGATAAATCTTACTTGGAGTGCGGACTCCCACCGTACTTGCAGTTATCGCTTGAAAACAGGAAAAAATCAATGGAAATCGAGGACAGCGGCGGATACGATTTACATTGGGACATATACTGGTGCGACCTTAATGCCGACATAAATTCCGCAGAGGTTGACCTGCTTATTTCGACCGAACAGGCATGGTATTTGAGGGAGAAATATTTGAAAATGGAAAGGTTGTGATAACTGAATGATTGATTTTACGAATCTTCCTACACGACGAAAGACTTACACCGGTGCAAACGGAAGTAAAATCTGTGTTGTATATAACGGCGAACCGTATATGCTCAAGTTTCCTACACTGCCGTCACTCAATAAGGAAATGAGCTATACCAACAGTTGCCTATCGGAATATATTGGCTGTCATATTTTCGAGAGCGTAGGGATACCCGTGCAGGAAACATTACTCGGAACCTATACAAATAATGGCAAAGAGAAAATCGTTGTCGCCTGCAGGGACTTTACCTCCCCCGGCGTTGTGCTTCAGGATTTTGCTTCTTTAAAGAACACCATCATCGACTCGGAGCATAACGGTTACGGCACCGAGCTGTCAGACATTGCTCGTGCCATGGAGGAACAGCAAGCCATCGAGCCAACAACCCTGCGTAAATGGTTTTGGGATATGTTTATAGTCGATGCTCTGATTGGGAATTGGGATAGGCACAACGGAAATTGGGGCTTTCTCTACGATGTAAACAGCGACACAATGACACTTGCCCCCGTATATGATTGCGGAAGCTGTCTGTTCCCTCAAGCTGACGAGAAAATCATGCGGATGTCACTTGACAGCCAGGACGAGCGCAACCTGCGAGTTTTTCAAATTCCTTTATCCGGGATCAGACAAAATGGCAGGAAGATAAACTATCACGATTTTATTTTCTCGTTGGAAAATGATGACTGCAATAAGGCGCTGAAGCGTATTTTGCCGAAAATCAATTTATCTGCTATCAATCAGATAATAGAAACTACACCCTATATCACCGATTTGCAAAAGAGTTTCTATAAAATAATGATAGCGGAGCGAAAGACCAAGATACTTGATGCGTCGCTTGCCAAGCTCAAAAAGAGAGAGCGCTGCAGTCAAATTGACCGATAAGGGTAAAGAAACAGCCAACCCACGTCAAAAAGCATCTGTCACACGACGGGTGCTTTTATATATTTAAAAGAAAAGGAGTTGAACGAAATGTCAGGACATGGTGAAGCGGCGGAACAGGTTTTAGCTTGCAAAATCTTCAAATCCGTGTGTTTTTTAACACTTATATCGGTTATAATGTAAGCGTGAAAGGGAGTGTGAAGATGACACAATACGAAAAGGCCGTTGCCCTATGGCAGCGGAAAAAGATAACAACGGATGCAGAGCTTGCAGAGGCCATGAATGGACACAGCATTGCGTTTGCCTACCATTCCGGCAGGATCGAAAACGAGCTTATCACATTCAATGACACAAGAGAAATATTTGAGCATGACGGTGTTACCTCTTATACCGGCGATCTTCGCACCTTGTTTGAAATCAGCAACGCAAAGGATGCAAACGAATTTCTGCTGGTCTCCTTCAACGAAAAACGTCCTCTGGATGAAACGCTGGTAAAGGAATTTCAGCGCCGTCTGATGCAGAAAACCTATGACTCAAGACGCTGGCGGCTTGGCGAGCGTCCCGGCGAGTATAAGCGGCACGAGTATGTGACAGGGAAAAGCGAGATCGGCGCAGCGGCTGAGGATGTTTCGGAAGAGATGGGAGAGCTTCTTTCGGAAATGATAAATATCACCGATGAAAATGCTCTGACCGCCGCAGCCTATTATCACGTGAAGTTTGAGAATATTCATCCCTTTGCGGACGGCAACGGCAGAACCGGCAGGCTCACCATGAATTACCTTTTGCTGACGCACAATCATCCGCCGATCATCATTCACGAGGAAGACCGTAAAGCCTATTATTCCGCATTGGAAGCGTGGGATGAACGGCAGGAGCTGGCTCCGATGGTGGACTTTCTGAAAGAGCAGACCGCAAAGACGTGGAAAAAGCAAATAGAATGCGCCGACAAAAGAAGGCACGATCAAGAGCGATGAAAGCGAACCGAATAAAACAAGTACTTACGGACGGGTTACGGCAGTCATACTGCGTACCGTCTTTTTTGTACCCGAGTTGTTGCAGGCGAGAAGGCTTTTGCGTATAAAATGAAGTTGGAAGCGATGAAAAGGCAGGCTGGCAGACCGTCAAAAAATAATTCCGCCCAAGTTGGGCGGAAGTTCCGAAGCGATATTGCGATAGCAGAAAAAGCGGATGATAGTGCCCGCACAATCCAACGCTACATCCGCCTCACGAACCTCGTTCCCGAGCTGCTGACAGATTTGAAAAGCTGGCGGAGGATGCAATGGATTATTATGGAAAGTAGATTTAGAACGATACGAAAACCCGGACGACCGTGTGAAGTAAAGTTGATCGAGAAAGCCTTTAAACGCTTAAAGGAGGAAGCCGGTCTGCCGGATGTGGTATTCCA
>JAZUPA010000013.1:0-2406 GCA_045604945.1 Acutalibacteraceae bacterium | reverse complement strand
CTTCATTGGGGTCGCCTGCGGCGGTGGGGGTGTTTGCTGCACAGCCTGAGAAAATCAGGACAAGGGCGGGCAGCAGAACGCGAGCATATTTAAACAGTTCCATACGAATCCTCCTTTAATTGGTTTAATTTTAATAAAAGCATAAGCAGGGAATGCTCTTAAAAAGTATTCCCTGCTTTGATTATTGTATTATTTAAGCAGGGGCAGATAAGTGTCCTTGCTGCGTGGGATAATTAACCGAAATATCTGTTGAGAAGACCCTCGAAAGCTCTGCCGTGTCTTGCCTCGTCCTTAGCCATCTCGTGAACGGTGTCATGGATAGCGTCAAGACCGAGTTCCTTAGCTCTCACTGCGAGCTTCTTCTTGCCGTCGCATGCGCCTGCCTCAGCGTCTACGCGCATCTGGAGGTTCTTCTTGGTGGAAGCGGTAACAACTTCGCCCAGAAGCTCAGCAAACTTTGCAGCATGCTCTGCCTCTTCCCATGCAGCCTTCTCCCAGTAGAGACCGATTTCGGGATAACCCTCGCGGTGAGCAACTCTTGCCATTGCAAGATACATACCGACCTCGGTGCATTCGCCCATGTAGTTAGCGCGAAGATCCTCGATAACATCCTCGGGAGCGCCCTCAGCAACGCCTACAACATGCTCATCGACCCACTTGTTGCCTTCGTCCTTCTCGTTGAACTTCTCAGCAGCAGCCTTGCAGATGGGGCAAGTCTCAGGAGCCTCGTTGCCTTCGTGAACATAACCGCAAACAGAACATACAAACTTTTTCATAATTGATAATCTCCTTTAAAATTAATATTAGTTAACACAGTCAGGGCAGATGCCGTTGACATAAAGTTCATAGGATGTAACTCTTGCCCGGGATTTTTCTTCGATAAGGGAAGTGATATCCCCGAGATTGAGATCTACAAGTCTTCCGCATTCGCAGCATAACATGTGATCGTGTGGTTTTGTGGATTTATCGTACCTGTCGGGGTGACCTGCAATAGGAATGTGCCGTATTTCTCCTGCGTCAACCATCAGTCCAAGATTCCTGTAAACCGTGCCGATAGCGATGTTTGGCATTTCCTTCCGTGCCTCGATATAGATCTCATCGGCACAAAGATGTTCGCAGGAGGTGTTGATAATGCTGTGAATAAGCTGGCGCTGTCTTGTCATCTCTCGACCTCCTTTTTAGGAATGATTCCTATTACGATTCTTATTATACATATATTTTAACAAATGTCAACAGCAAAATATAAAAAAATCAAAAAATAATTTTAGGAAATAGCGTCGTAATTGCTATTGCGCTTTACGCGTTAAAGTGATAAACTATTGTACATACAATTTATATATAAGGGAGCAGTCTATTATGGAAATAAAAATCACAAGAACCACAGCGCCCAAGGCAAAGCCTGCTGACGAAAGCAAGCTCGGCTTCGGTAAGACTTTCACTGACCACATGTTCATCATGGAGTACGATGAGGGACAGGGCTGGCATGACCCCAGAATCGTACCTTTCGGCGATATTTCCCTTTCTCCTGCTGCAATGGTATTCCATTACGGTCAGGAAGTTTTCGAGGGTCTCAAGGCATACCGCACCGCTGATGACAAGATTCAGCTCTTCAGACCTGACAGAAACTTTGCCCGTCTCAACTCCTCCAACGAGCGTCTCTGCATCCCCCCCGTTGACGAGGAATTCTGCGTTGAGGCTCTCAAGGAGCTCATCAAGGTAGAAAAGGACTGGGTTCCCCATTCTGAGGGCACCAGCCTTTACATCAGACCCTTTATCTTTGCAGCAGATCCCTTCCTGGGCGTTCATCCTGCAAAGAAGCTCTATTATATGGTAATCCTCGCTCCGTCAGGCGCATATTATCCCGGCGGACTTGCACCTGTTAAGATCTACGTTGAGAACAACTACGTCCGCGCAGTCCGCGGCGGCATGGGCTACACCAAGACAGGCGGCAACTACGCAGCAAGCCTCAAGGCTCAGGACGAGGCAGAGAAGCAGAACTATTCTCAGGTTCTCTGGCTTGACGGCATTGAGCACAAGTACATCGAAGAAGTCGGCGCAATGAACGTATTCTTCGTATTTGACGATGAGATCGTAACTCCCGAGCTTGACGGCGCAACCCTTCCCGGTGTTACCCGCGCAAGCTGCATCGAGCTGCTCCGCTCCAAGGGCTACAAGGTTTCTGAAAGACTTCTCTCCATCGACGAGGTCGTTGAGAAGTACAATCAGGGCAAATTCAAGGAAATGTTCGGTTCAGGTACTGCTGCTGTCATCTCTCCTGTCGGCGAGCTGAAGTACGGCGACACCATCATGAACATCAACAACGGAGAGATCGGCGAGGTTTCCCAGATGCTGTATGATACCCTCACAGGCATCCAGTGGGGCAAGATCGAAGACACCTTCGGCTGG
>JAZUPA010000012.1:0-10968 GCA_045604945.1 Acutalibacteraceae bacterium | reverse complement strand
ACCTCCGGAAACGACAAATAAGGCGGTGCATTGCACACCGCCTTTGCCGGTCTTCAAAATATTAGTCGAGATTGAAGCGCTTCTTGAATCTGTCTACACGACCGCCGGTATCAACCAGCTTCTGCTTTCCGGTAAAATACGGATGGCACTTGGAGCAGATTTCAACGCGGATGTTCTTCTTTGTAGAGCAGGTGTTGATGACATTACCGCATGCGCAGGTAATGGTGGTCTCCTCGTATTTGGGATGCAGTCCTTCCTTCATTCCAGTCACCTCTTTCGTTGATGTATCAAACGCTAGATGAGTATAATACATATTCTCTCAAATTGCAAGTGTTTTTTGAATTTTTATTTATTACGTCAAAATCTCAGGGCTTTATCCGGGAATATCAATGAATTTTGAAAGGGTAAAGGACCATATCGCAAGCTTTGAGACAGGCTTTTCCATTACCTGCTCCATTGCAGCGGCGTAGAGCCTGAGCTGGTCTGCGTAGGCTTCAATGAATTTTTCGTCAGCATACATTCTGTCGCTTTTATAGTCTATTATGGCTATGCTGTCCTCAAATTCAACCACGCAGTCACAGGCGCCCTCTATTATTATTGGCTCATCGGTATCCCTGTCAGTAAAGAGATGATGATATTTTTTCGGAAGTATCGCAGAGAAGGTCTGCTCACGCAGTATTGCTTCTGCGCGGCGCATCATATCTCCCCCTTCACCCAGGAAAAAGTCCTGAAGCTTCTTTTCGTCCAGAACTCTGAGCTCTTCCTCTGTAAAGGTTCCGTTTTCCGAAAGGCGCTTTATCTCTGCGCTCACATCCTCCGCTGCCGCTCTGCAGTCTGCCTTTTCCATAAAGCGGTGCAGCACCGTTCCGCGGTGGGTCGCGCTTATGCCCTTTTCATCAAGGAATGCAGGCTTTCCTGCTGCCAGCGTCTTATCCAAGGAGAAGCTGTGCAGGCTTGATGCCGTTACCTTGGAGGGTACTCCCTCAAGCTCGGCACCCTTATATTTCCATGAAAGACGTCTTTCGATTTCCGCAAGGAGCAGGTCATCCGCCTTTGCCGTCTCTGTCCCTTCTGCGGTCTCTGTCTGCTTTTCCTCAGTCTCCTCTTCTCCTGTATGTACGCATATCTCAAAGACTCTGTCACAGTCGGAAGAGAAGATCTCGTCCATCCCGATAAGCTCTCTGAGCTGACCGCCGTCTCTGTGAGCCAGAGCACAGGCGGTTATCCATGTTCCGTAATCCCGACGGCAGAGCATTGCGCAGGGGTCCAGCACACCGCTTTCATTTGCAAGGAAGGAAGCGCGCATGACTACATTTTCCACATTCTTATAGGTTGCAACCATTATAAGCTTTTCCTTTGCTCTTGTCATTGCAACATAAAGCTTGCGTACATCCTCCGCTATTTCCTCCATGTTATCCGCTGCATTTATCGCTGCCCTCGGCAGTGTTTCAATAAGACCCATGGCACTGTCGCTGACAAGACGCAGTCCTGCTCCAAGCTCCTGGTCAAACTCCACATCCGCTCTGCGGTGATTCTGGCTTGCGCCCAGTCCGCAGACGATGCATATGGGGAACTCCAGTCCCTTTGATTTGTGAATGGTCATCATCCGCACAACGTCGGCATTTTTCAGAGAAGCAGATGCAGGAATCATATCCCCCTCCTGCTCGGCTATTCTGTCAACGAACCTGATGAACGCGCCGATTCCGCGGTTTCCCGCTTCTTCGCAGCCCTCGGCATAGGATATGAGCATTTCAAGGTTTGCCCTGCGCATCTCTCCGTCAGGCAGCGCAAACACTGCTCCCAGATAGCCTGTGACGCTGAGCATCTCACTGACAACGCGGTCGGCAGGTGCGGTTGCTGCAAGGTCACGAAGCTCTGCCAGGAGCTTCAGGAAGGATATGCATTTTTCATTCCCCTCCTGAGCGGCCATGCACAGCGCATTGTAAAGATTGCACTTTGGCTTTGCAAGTCTTACGGCGGCAAGGTCATCGGCATCAAAGCCCACCATGGGGGAGCACAGCACATTGAGCAGTGCAATCTCCTGCAATGGGTTATCTATTACCCGCAGGAAGGAAAGGGCGGTCTGCACTTCCCCTCTCTCAAGAAAGCCCGTTTCATCGGACAGCAGGCAGCCTATGCCCACCCTTTCAAGCTCTCTTGCCATTACCCCGCCGTGGTAGCCCTTCACCTGAGCGCGAAGTATGCAGAAATCTCCGGGTTTTGCTCCGCGCATGCACTTTTTTTCCTTGTCGTACACTTCGAAGCCGTCATCTATCATTCCCCTGATTTTCTCTGCAATAAAGCGCGCTTCAGTGGAATCGGTCTTGTATTCATCCTCATCACTGTGAACGTTCAGAAGATGAAGCTCACTCTGCCTGTCCTCTGCATCGGGGTAGGGAGCCTTCGGGTCAAGCTGCTGACAGCGGTAATCCACCCCTCCGCATTCGGGGGTCATGATCCTGCGGAAGATGAAGTTTACGGTATCTGTTACCTCTGCCCTGCTGCGGTAATTCTGCGCAAGGGTTATCCTTGCAGGGTATTTCGGATTCTCCTCATCAAAATCCTCGTATCGGTCAAAGCGGTCTGTAAACAGGGCGCTGACCGCACGGCGGAATCGGTATATGCTCTGCTTTACGTCGCCTACGATAAACAGATTGCTTTCCCTGTGGTCTATCTTTTCGCCTTCTTCATGAGCCACTGCGCGGAATATCATATCCTGCACCGAGCTTGTATCCTGATACTCATCAAGAAGTATCTCGTCAAACTGCTCCCTTGTTTCAAGGGCTGCGGGAGTTCGGTACACTCCGTCCTCCCTGCGCTCTACCAGCAGCTCTACCGCCAGATGCTCAAGGTCTCCGAAATGCAGGACATTTCGCTCTCTTTTGAGCTTTGTCATAAGGGTCAGGTAGTCCCTTGTCATATCACAGAGGGTTTCCATTACAGGGCGAAGGGCGAGAAGGTCCTTTGTCTGCTCTTCAACCGTGCAGCACATTGTATCCCTTGCCTTTGCAAGAAGTCTGTCCGCAAGCTCCAGCAGACCGTCGATTCTTGCAACGGTCACCGCATCGCTTACTTTGTTTCTGACCTTACCCGTCATGCTGTAGTGGGATATTTCCTCAAGGACAGCATCATAATCTCCGAACAGATTCTCTATTCTCTCTCCTTTTTCCATAAGCGGAGGAATTATGGCGCTGAATTTTCTCGCTATGTCGTCCTGCTCCATGGCAAGGGTATTTGCCCTGTCTATCAGAGAAAAGGCATTCTTTATCATTTTATATGCGTGGTCTTCCGCGGCTTTGCGCCATACGCTGCCGTCGCTGCGGTACAGTTCACGGACAGACTCGACGCACTGAAGAGGGAATGGTGATGCCTCTGCAAAAAGCGCAAAACTCTTGAGGGTTTCTGTAAGCTTTCTGTCATCCCTTTTGCCTGCAAGAATCCTTGCAAGCTTCAAAAAGCCCCCGTCCTGCCTGCTGTAATATTCCTCGGCTATCTGCTGGGCTGCGCTTTCGCTGATGAGCTTTACCTCGTTGTCGTCTGCGATGCGGAAATCGGGCGAAACACCGAGTATATGAAAATTCTCTCTGACCAGCCTTCCGCAGAAGGAATGCATGGTGCAGATTTTGGCGCTCTGAAGCAGCAGGCGCTGACGCTGCAGATGAAGGGAATTGGGATTCTGTGCAAGGCTTTCGTCAAGCTTTGCGGCGATTCTCTCCTTCATTTCGTTTGCGGCGGCGTTGGAGAAGGTGACTATAAGCAGTCTGTCTGCATCGATATATCTGCCCTCTTCATCGGGTTTCAGCATTTCCATTACCCTCTGGCTGAGGACTGCGGTCTTTCCTGAGCCTGCTGCGGCGGAAACAAGCACCGTACCCTCACGGGCGTATATCGCCTGCTTCTGTTCTCTGTTCCAGCTTATATCAGCCATTGTCGCTCTCCCCCTCTCCAAGAAGTATTGCTCTCAGTCTCTCTTCGGAATATCTTACTATCTCTCTGCCCGACTGCCTTGGGTCTTCCACGCCGCAGGCGTTCTTCATATCGCAGTAGTCGCAGACACTCGCCTTGCCGTATACAGGCTTTGGTGCCACCGCGCCCTCATGGAGGGCTTCGCCCATCTGAGCGAGGAGCTTTCGGGTATATCTGCACAGGGCAAGGAGCTCTTCGTAGGGCATTATATGGCTTGCGCGTTTGTCAAAATTGCCCTTTGTGGTCAGCTTTGCAGGGATAAAATAACCTTTTATTCCTTCTTCCATGGCACCTACAACTTCCATATCCTCCACAAGCTGTCCGCTCATCTTCAGCTGGTCAACGCGCTTTGCAAATTCATCTTCATTATTGCGTGCGGAATCCTTCAGTCCGAAGCTTGCAGGGAAGTACAGTGCGCCTGCCATCTTATAATCTCTGAATTTTCTGCTGCTGAGCAGAGCATCGAAATACATGAACATCTGCATATCAAGTCCCTGAACAACCTTGTCTGCGGAAAAATCCTTTTTGCCCGTCTTATAATCGATTATTCTTATATATTTATCCAAGCCCACCTGCGCACTGTCAACGCGGTCTATAAGACCCGACACCCGCAGCGAGCCGCTGCTGAGCTTTATTTCAGGGTAGGGAATATCGTACGAGCCGACAAAAAGCTCCATTCCGTCGGGAATGGGTCGGAAGATGCCTGCTGCAAATTCCGCGCCCATGAACTTTATTATCTGCTCGATGGAATCGGCAAGAGATGCCAGAAGATGCAGAAAACGGGGTGATTTATCCTCTTTTCCGCCCATGTTTTCCTCGAGATACCTGTCAAGGAGGCTGTCGATAGTGGATCTGAGCTCATCGCTCTCTGCAAACCGCGTCATATCATCGGTATGCTCCCTTGTTATATGCTCAAGGACATAGTGGACTACGGTGCCGTAGGACATGGCATCGATCTTTGCCTTTCTGCGCGGTTTTACCTCAAGCCCGTAATCGCAGAAGAATTTGAAGGGGCATTTGAAATAATCGTCCGCTCTGCTCTGGGACATTTTTATGTCGCTGCCGAAAAGGGTGCGTGAAAGCTCTCTGTTTCTGAAGTTGAAGTGCCTTCCGTCCGCTGCCCTGTCGATGGTGCGAAGCCTTGCTTCATACTGCTCTCTGTTCCTGATGGCTTCTCTCAGGGATGCTGCAAGGGGTGTTTTTTCTCCCATCTTCGCACTCAGGGCAAAGGCAGCGCCTGCTCCCTCTATGCACTCCATTGTAAGCTCGTCGCTATATTCCGTCTGTCTGCCGCAGGGGAGCAGCCTTCTGACTTCGCTTATGAGCTCCGAGGGGGACTGGGCGGTGTTTCCTGCAGTTCTCGGCATGGATATATAAAGTCTTTCCGAGGCGGCGCACATTGCTGTATAGGACAGCAGCCGCTCCTCAAGCGCCTGCTCCTCTGAAGGCTCGGCAACATCGAGCCCCATTTCTATAAGCTGCTTGCGCTCTGCATCGGTGAACACTCCCGACGAGCGCACTTCCTTGGGGAAGCTGCCCTGGGATGCGCCGAGGATAAATATGGCTCTTGGCTCCCCTGTGCGCACTCTGTCCGCAGCACCGAAAATAACCTCGTCCATTCCCTGAGGTATCTGCCCGACAGTAACCGAGCTTATCATCATTGACAGCATATCGGCAAACTCATCAAGGGGGAGCTTCCTGTTTCCCTCTATGCAGGCGGCTCTGTCAAGGATATTCATAAGAACATCCCATACCTGCTGCTGAATCTGGGCATCCTGCACGCTGAGATTTTCGCACAGGTTTATTATGCAGGAGGCTGTGCCTGCTGCATCAAGAAGCTCATATATGTACTGTGCGCGGTCTTTGCTGCTTGCATCCTTCATCTTTTCGCAGAAGGGCAGCAGCAGACTGCACAGGCTTCTGCGCACTCCGTTTATCCTTTCAAGACGCTCTGCGCCTTCATCGGTTACCTGCCCCTCCAGTCCGTCTGGATTGGAGGTAAATTCGCTTTTCCAGCGCTCGCCGCTTAAATCCCACATGAAGGAATACTCCTCGCACAGGGCGGTGTCCTCATGGGATATTCCTTCAATCATGCCTGTTTTAAGCAGCGTCAGCAGATTTTCACTCTGCCATTTTCCCCTGCAGAGAGTAAGGGCATTTGACACAAAACGCACTGCGGGATAATATTCTATTGACATTCTTCTGTCAAAAAACAGCGGTATATCCTGCTCTGCGGCAGCCTCGCGTACATGGCGCATATAGCCGCTCTCTTCCCTGACAAGCACCACTATATCCCTGCAGCGGTAGTCTTCCTCTCTCAGCAGGCGGCGAATTTCGCGGAAGGTGAAATCCGCTTCGTCGCGGGGATTTGCCCCTTCGTATATCTGCACTGCGGAGGTTTCCTCCTGAAGGGGTGTTTCCCTGAAATTGAATATGCCTTTTTCTATTTTAGAAAGCGCAGTATTTCTGAAGCGCTTTGTTTCATCAAGTATAACAGGTGCTTTTACCTGCACTCCTCTGCGCTTTGCAAGGTCGATGAGCTTCTGTGCTGTCTTTTTGACAGGGGAAAAGAGTCCCATTCCCTTTTCAGGGTCTGACAGGGAATCTGCACAAAGGGTTATAATACACTCCTCAGCCTGTGCCATAATCGCAGCTATGACCTTCAACTCCTGACCTGTAAAGCCGCGGAAACAGTCGATAATTACCGTTTTTCCTGCGTAATAACGGGTTTCCTCCAGCTTTTCTGCATAACGCGTGAGCATGTCAATATCATCAAAGCCCGACTGCGCAACTATTCTGTCGTACTCTGCACAGACAACAGCGAGCTCCGAAAGCTTCATTGACAGCGTCTTTGCAGGCACTATCCTCGCGGTTTTCTCAAGCTGAGAGGGCTCCACCGCAAAAAGCTTCAGCTCCTTCACTGCGCTGAGCAGATGGGATACAAAATCTACGTTTTTCTTCTTTCTGGAATAAAGCTCAAGGAAGTCCTCCACGTTGCTCAGCGCCGCATACATCGCCGCAGCCTTGCCGCAGTCATCTATCCTTGCGCTGCCCTTTTCTGACTGCTTTTCAGCCAGTCGCGTAAAGCTGCTGACCTCCACCAGCCGCGCTTTTGACGCGCCGAGAGCCAGCAGTATCGCCTTTTCCGACTGGAAGGAATACTGCTCGGGGACGATAAGCACCGACTGCTTGCCCTCCCCTGCTTTCTCCATTGCTATTCTTCGAGCTTCAAAGGTTTTTCCTGTGCCTGCTCTGCCTAAAATCAACTGAAGCAAATTTCCCACCCCGATCAATCAGTTTGTCCTTTTATTCTAACAGATTGTCCGAACAAAAACAACTCACCGGAAAAGCTTTTGAAAAAGTTCCACCAGATAGAATTCCACCTCATAATCCCCAAGGGTGATATTCGTCTGCTCATCGGTCAGCACCGTTTCAAGCTCATTTCCCTCTGCCGCAGGCAGACACAGCTGGGGAAACATTACACACCACCAGTTTTTGCCTTCTGCTTTTCCTATATATACATTCACCGCTTCGTAATTGCCTGCGGGAAGGGTTATCTCTCCGTAGTGACGGGTATCAAACCATGCTTTCCCTACTTCGATTCTGACGTCGTAATCATAGCCGCGCATTGCTATTTCTTCCCTTGCAGCAGCTTCAAGAAGTGCGATATTTTCCTTCGCGGCGGTCTCCGCTTCTTCTTTTGTTTCGGAAGATGAAAAAAGCTCCTCGCTCTCTGAAAGAAGTCTGTCGCGGACTATAAGCTTCAGCGCCTGGTCTTCTTCCGAATCGGAATTTGCAATAACGTGCATCCTCAGAACGCTTGAGCGAATCTCGCCGCATTCCTTTTCAAAGGATGCAAATGACAGCAAAACGGCAAAAGCAAGGGCAAGGAGCATTGATAATTCAAGTCTTTTCATATTATGTACAAGTCCTTTCTTTTCAGAGAGGCTCGATGTTTTGCTCCTTTTGGAGCAAAACTCGAAGTTTTAAAGACTAGTCTTTAAAACAAAACCTCCGTCATTTAACTTTCGCAGAAAGTATGGACGGAGGTTTTCTATTTTATTCAGATTATTTCACAGCCCACTGAAACGGGTGCGGAAAGGAAGGTTTCGCAGTCAGAAAATTCAGCATCGCAAAGAGCTTTTTCGGCACTCTGTCTGTCGGTGAAAATTCCGAAAACCGCAGAGCCGCTGCCTGTCATGACAGAGCCCAGAGCGCCGTGCTTTATGAGTGTTTCTTTTATTGCGGCGGTCTTTTCGGTCCCTGTTGCCTGCTCAAACACATTGCGCATTTCTTTTGAAAGGGCTTTGATATCGCCTTTTTCAAGGGCGGCAATAGCGGCTTTGTTGTCAGGGCGAATGAGGTTTTTGCAGGAGTCAACAAGGGCGTAGGCACTGCCGGTTGAGATATTCTCATTGGGCTTGACCACCGCGATAAAGCAGTCAGGCATCGAGGGCTTTTCTGTGAGAATTTCACCGATTCCCGATGCAAGGCGGGTACCGCCAAGGAGACAGAAAGGCACATCTGCGCCCACCTTCTGAGCGATGCTGAGGAGGGTTTCTGTGGGCAGGGGCTTTCCAAACAGCTCGCTGAGTGCAAAAAGCACTCCTGCGGCATCTGCACTGCCCCCTGCCATGCCTGCCTGCATGGGGATAACCTTTTCTATTGTAATCTCGACACCTGAGTTGATTTCGGCAGTCTCAAGGAAGAGCTTTGCCGCCTTGTATGCGGTGTTCTTTTCGTTAAGGGGTACTCCTTCTTTATCGCAGAGGAGTGTTATGCCGCTGTCGGTTTTTCTCACCGACACGGTGTCTGCAAGAGACACCGACTGCATCAGCATTTCAACCTCGTGATAACCGTCGGGACGCTTGCACAGAACATCGAGAGTGAGATTTATTTTTGCATAGGCTTTGACTTTAAGCATGGTATCACTTCGTTTCGTTAAATGAAAATCGCCCCAAAGGGCGATTGATTTCGTCAGAACGGCTCTCATCATTGGAGGTGTTATTCGGATTCTCTCCCTCCGTCACCTAAGTTCGCTTCCGCGAACTTGCTGACACCACCCTCGTCAGAGGGAGGCATTAAACAAACTTTCTGACAATTCTTATTACACATCCATTCCCAGGTCTTCTCTGAGGAATTTTCTTGTTCTGTCAAGGGCTTCGGTGATGTTCTTTACGGAGGATGCGTAAGATACTCTTACAAAGCCCTCGCCGCAATCACCGAATGCTGTGCCGGGAACCACTGCCACATGACGGCTTTTAAGCAGCCTTGTGCAGAATTCATCGCTGGTAAGACCCGTTGACTTTATGCAGGGGAACACATAAAATGCGCCCTCGGGGTCTGAACAGGTAAGTCCCATGGAGTTGTAGCCGTCAACAATCAGCTTTCTTCTCTGGTCGTACTGCTCGCGCATTTTTAATACATCCTCATCGCCGTTGAGAAGGGCATCGATTGCCGCATACTGGGCAGTGGTCGGTGCGCACATGATGGCAAACTGATGTATCTTTGTCATTATTTTAAGAAGGGGTGCAGGTCCCAGAGCATAGCCCAGTCGCCAGCCTGTCATGGAATATGCCTTTGAGAAGCCGTTGACTATAATGGTGCGCTCACGCATTCCCTCAAGGGATGCTATGGAAACGTGATCCGAATGACCGTAGGTCAGCTCAGCATATATCTCATCGGAAAGCACGATGATATTTGTATCTCTCAACACCTCTGCGATTTCCTCAAGATGCTCGCGGCGCATGACTGCGCCTGTGGGATTGTTGGGGTAAGGCAGAATAAGAAGCTTGGTTCTGGGGGTTATTGCCGCTTTAAGCTGCTCGCCTGTCAGGCGGAAGCCGTTTTCCGCAGTGGTGACAACAGGCACGCAGACGCCGTCTGCCATCTGGGTTATGGGGGTGTACGCAACGAAGGAAGGCTCGGGGATTATTACCTCGTCCCCCTCTTCGATAAGTGAACGTATAACAAGATCAATTGCCTCGGAGCCGCCGACAGTGACCAGGCACTCGCCCTTTGAATCATCGTAGGAAACATTGAATCGGCGGTCGTAATATCTGCATATCTCCTCACGCAGCATGGTAAGTCCTTTGTTGGGAGAATATGCTGTTTTGCCCTTTTCAAGTGACTTTATTCCCTCTGCACGGATATGCCAGGGGGTCATGAAATCAGGCTCGCCGATGGAAAGGCTTATTACCTCCTCCATCTCTGCAGCAATGTCGAAAAACTTACGTATCCCCGAGGGCTTGACCTCTCTTGCCTTTTTGGAAAGCAGGGATTCGTAATCAATCAAAGCAAAAACTCCTCTCATCGGTAGGGGTATTCATGCAGGTACCTCTGTCCTTGTACTTCTTGAGCACAAAGTTTGTGGAGGTGGAGACAACAGACTCCATGGGAGAAAGACGCTTTGCAACGAACATTGCAACCTCCTGGAAGGTCTTACCTGTTACATATACGGTCAGGTCAAAGCTGCCGCTCATGAGATAGACTGCTTCAACCTCGTCCATTGCCATTATCTCAGCAGCAATTCCGTCAAAGCCTGTATCAGCTCTGGGCGTGACCTTCAGCTCGATGAAAGCGATCACTTTTTCGGTGCTGCTGACTTTATCCCAGTCGATAACGGCGGGATAACCGCAGATAACGCCTTCGCGCTCAAGCTTTGCTATCTTCTTTGCAACCTCTTCTTCGGTTGTATCGAGCATTGTGGCAAGCTGGGCATTGGTAAGTCTCGCGTTTTCGCTGAGAATGTTAAGCAGTTTATCCATAGTAATGTTCCTTTCTTTATTCGTTTATATATTCCAGCAGCGAAGCATCCTTAAACTGCGCTGCGGCTCTTTCCGCACATTTCTGTAGGTTCAGTCCGTTTGAATCCGCATAGTTTCTGTCGGCACCTTCTGCGATCAGGAATCTGACTATCTCCGTTTCACCGAACCAAGCAGCATTGAGCATAGTTTCATTCAGGCACTCCGATTTATTGTCGCCGAGGTATTTAATAAGCTC
>JAZUPA010000011.1:0-33707 GCA_045604945.1 Acutalibacteraceae bacterium | reverse complement strand
TAATATCACTATTGTTTGTCACATCTGTTACAGCAATAACTGTTCCGGAAAAGGATACCGCAATTACAATAGCTATACAAACAGCCCCAAGACTTTTCCTGTTCCTTGTGGAAACTATCATTGAAAGTCTATGCTTCAGATCGTGTTTTGAATTCCCAAAATCGCTTGCAATAACAGGCTGCAAAACACTCTTTGTCTTGCTTTGTGCCATAACTGTTGACAGTATGGATTTGCAATACAGTTTTCTATTCTCACGATTTTCTCCTAAAATAACTGCTTCATCACATGCCAATTCACAAACCAGATCAATATGAGAAGTGATGATCTTCATAAATGGATTGAACCAATGTACTATCCTGCAAATAAGACAGAGACACTTACTAACCAAATCAAAACGCTTAAAATGAGTCAGTTCATGCTTGATTATCAGTCGCATCTCAGCCATTGAATAGGTGCTTTCAGGCAGTATGATCGTTGGATAACGGAATCCTGTCATCATAGGCGTTGCTATGCCTGGAAGATTGATCACCTTGAGTTTTTTTATTCCCATATCACTTGCCGCATCAAGTGCGATAGTGTAAGTTTCTTTGTCACAAGGCTTTGCGAAACGTTTAGCATATTTCCTGAATTGATAGTGTTTATATGCATACCGGACTGTAAGCATCATCATTCCCAAAATCCATATTGCAAGGAATACAGTAACTATGCGTATCTGCGCAGACGGTTCGGGAGTTACAGTGTTGTCTGCTGTAATCTGCGGGGGTACTGCATTATGGATTGTCTCCTGTGTCGTCGCAGATGTAGCGGCATTTGTTACGATCTCGTATAGCGGTGTTCCAAACGAAGGCTTAAATGGCGTCAGAAAACCAATCAAAATAAAGATCCATAGCCAAAAGCGATGTTTTGCCGACCACATTTCTCTCAATAGGTAAGACAACCCAATGAAGAGAAACGAAATGGCACTCATTACAATAGAGCAGATAACTATACTAATAACAAGTCTTTCCATATGCCACCTTATATGCTATCGAGCCATTCCTTCAGCTCATTTATATCTTCATCGGAAATACTTTCTCCATCGTAAAGCGCCTTGACAAGACCGCTGAAAGAGCTGCCGGAAAACCTGCTTCTGAAACTATCACGCTCGACTTTCAGATAGTCGTTTTCAGTAATAACAGTAAAATAAAATCTCTCTTTACCGGATTTTTCTGAACGTAAAAAGCCTTTATTCTCAAGACGAACAAGCATAGTAAGTACCGTTTGAGGTTTCCAATCCTTATCCGGCAGAGTAGTTCTAAGCTGCTCGGTGAGCATAGGGGAAGTAACCGGCTCGGTCATATGCCAGATAGAACGCAATATTTCAAATTCTGCATCGGGCAGTTTCTTCAAAGACACAATATGCACCTCTTAACTACAAATGTAATTTATATTAGTTTACTACAGATGTAGTTGTTCGTCAATAAGAAGATATTTTATTCTGCTAATAATATCGTTGTTAATAAATTCATATAATAGAAATGAAACTATTATGCATATATTGATTTCTTACCCAAATTATTGTAAAATAAAGGAGGAAAATATGTGAGGTGGAAACATATGAAAGTATTTATTAGTTGGTCTGGAGAAATCAGTCTTAAAGTTGCTACAGTATTTCGTGACTGGTTACCGTCTGTTATTCAATCTATAGAGCCATATGTATCTTCTGAAGATATTGATAAGGGTGCACGCTGGAGTACTGATATTGCAAAAGAACTTGAAAACTCCACATTTGGAATACTGTGTGTAACAAAAGAGAATTTAGAAGCTCCGTGGTTGTCTTTTGAAGCCGGAGCTTTATCAAAGACTATGGATAAATCATTTGTAAATCCATTTCTTTTTAATATCAAGCGTTCAGAAGTTCAGGGTCCCATACTCCAGTTCCAGTCGACAATTTTCGAAAAAGAAGATATTAAAAGAATGGTCAAGACATTGAATAAGGCTTGCGGAGATACTGGAATTTCTGATAGCAGGCTCGAAACATCTTTTGATGTATGGTATCCGAGACTTGAGGATGCGTTGAATCAGATTAAGACTGATACTGAAACACTTGTCGATGCAGCATCAGATGATGATTCACAAAACTCATCAGAGATATTAGAAGAAATTCTAGAGCTTTCAAGGGATAATCAAAAGTTATTGAGAAATCCTGATCCTCAAGTATCATCCGAATTAGAGGAAATAAAGGAAAAAATTGATCAAATTTTCTTGAGGACCTCAATGTCATATGATAGAAAAAGGATGAATCGAAAACATAGTTCTATGCTTTTTGAAGATATAATGCATATTACGCGCAATAGAGGTTCTTTTGGGTTTTTAATGATATTAAGTCTGTACAAGGATGAATTCCCGTGGATTTATGATATGGGAAAAGAAGTGTTGGATATATTAAAGTCGAATCAGAACACCGAAGATAAAGCTATGGCAATTAGAGAATTTAGGGAAATGATTGAATTCTCTTTTGGACATCCAATCATGCGAGAAATTGTCAATAACAGTAAAGATGGTGCAATGATGATGAAAGAAATGTCATACACCTTAATGAGATGTATGGATGAACTGTTTGATCAATATTCATCAGACCGAATATAAAATCGATCGTTTTGGAACAAAATATTAAAGGCAATTGTATGATAAAGAGTATTATACAATTGCCTTTATTTTTCTTTGTATTTTAAAGATTTGATTGTAAAATTCACATATTAATTATGCTGTAATTCACAACTTCTACAGCCTGTTCATATATATTATTTAATCGACGCACCCATTCCATCTGATTGTCCGCTTTGAGCTGTTCGGCAATGCCTTCGGACTTTGCAATATCATCTACCAATCGAAGAAGCATATCCTCTGCCTGATGGTCGATATCGGCAAGGTAGTTGTTGAGTTTTCCGGTCATAAGTAGTTCGCAATACAGACCGTACCTGTGTTCCCGTATGTACCGTAAGTGCCGCTGTCCCCAAACGCCGATCGGTTCTTCCTCCGGTTCATCGTCACCGGCGATGTAGTAGATGTCTCCGATAAGCTCATAGCGCAGGCCTGTGCGCTCGTCGGTTATGTATTTCTCCATAGTAAACCTCCTATCTGAGTCCGAAACGCTTCTTAACAGGTGCATCGATCACTTTTAGAATCAGCCTGTCGAGAGCATCATTATATTGGCCTTCTTGTCTGAGCTTATTACGCATAGAATTAAGAGCATTCACAAGGACTCTGTGTTCGAAATCATCAATCTTCAGTATGTATTTCTTTTCCATAGTCATCAATCCTCCGAATAGCTTGTAAACGGTGCATCTGTACTAACGAATGTGTCGTAGGTGAATGCTGCACCGAGGCGGAATCCCATAATGAAGCTGTCGAGATTGGATTCACTGTTGACCTCGTGCCACACGTCCACATAGGTGAGAAACAGTTTCTTCAATTCTTCGGTCAGTGTTTTGGAAAGAATCTCCTCACTGTTCACCATGATTTCGAGCTGTTTCTGAGCTGATTTGTTCATCTTCGTGCTGCGTTCCTGTGGCTCGATATTTCCGTAGTAGAATTGTTCTATGAAGTGTCTCATAATCATTTCTCCTCGTTATTACACTTATATTTTATGGTTTGATTGGCTAATCATCAAATGTGTAAGCGAGGAATATGTGCATTACTGCCGATGTATAAATATTTTAATTTAGTTACGTTATGAACACTCGCACCAAATACGAATAATCCGAACCTCCGTCTAATAGGCGGCGGGTTCGGATTTTCTCTTTCAATAGACTATCCAAATTTCAACTCAAAAACAAACGGAGGTTAGTTTATGAAAGATTTCATTAAAGAATTCTATTATGGCAATATCGACTCGCAAGCTCGCAGTATCTAACAGAGCAAGGCGGTTATGAAAGAAATGCAAACGCTCAATGAAACCGAAGAATACTTGACTGCTAAACTTAAAGGCGAAGAAAAGAGCAAGTTCCTCGACCACGTCAATGCTTGGAGCGTGGTGAACGGAGAATCCAACCTCTATAGTTTCATTGTCGGCTTCAGACTTGGTGCAAAGTTCACATACGATACCTTTATCAGCGGAAATGCTCCCTTTAGCGATTTCTTGTGAGAGGATAACTGATATGGAAAAGTTTATTTTTGATGAATCCAACGGCTTGTGGTATGAAATACAAGGTGATTATTACATCCCCTGCTTCACACTGCCGGAGGTTGAAACAAAAGAAATTGGAATATGGGGTATGCGACATGAAGATTATCTGAAATCGCACCGAAAAGCCACCTGCAACCGCCTAAGTTTCAAAGGCAAGCTCAATTCCTATCTCTTCGAGATAAATGCTCAGACTGAGGAAATGTTCGATAATCTTATAGTGCAGTTTAAGAAAGCAGGGAACATTACGGAGGGATTGAAAGCCTCTGACCAAATGGAGTGGGTGCGCCGAATGAATAACATCCGAGAGCGCGTCACCGAAATCATAAACAACGAGATAATATATAAATAAAACCAGATTCAACTTTGTAGTATAAGTTAAGGCGGAGAGGTCACCCTCTCCGCCGTTTAATTCTGTGCTTCATTATTCAATATTAAACACAGTTTTAATAAAGTTCTTAGCTTCATTGTAAGAAGCATCACTTATATCATCGTTTTTTCAAAAACCTTTTCAAGCCAATCATTCCCGTGACCACTAATATCAGGAACAAATCTTTCTATTTCTCCACACTCAAGAATAAAAACATTTCGATCTTTTAGATGATTATTAATATCATTAAATAATGATACACAATCCCCTTGTGGCAAAATGTTTTTACCGCCAGTTTTTAATAATTCAAGTCAACTAATATTTTTCAAAAGCTGTTTAATTTTATCCGCGGTTTCAGGAGACATATATTTTCCTTGAGTTTTTACTTGATTATTAGGATTTTCTTCAAACTCTACTAAAAACCTATCGTGTTTTTTCGTATGGCATCATAACAAGATACTATTGAAACAAAATCGAAATCGTTGTACAGACGGTACTGCGATTGCGGCTTTTCGCTTTGCTGATATGTTTCGGATAGATATATTGACTTTGGAATGTTTTGTGATTTATAATAAAAATATTAATAGGATGCAATATTAAATTTATTGATCGGGGATTGTCAGTGAAAACAGAGAGAAACCGATTTAATATTTAGGGGGAGAGTGTTATTGACAACAAACTTATATGGATAGGCCCCAGAAAATCAGATGTTGATTTTACAGGAGATATGTTTGATGGCTCGGTCACAATATACGGAGACAATTCCAACGGAAATTACTCATGCTGTCATGGAATTGGACGCAGGGTCAATCATAATATATATGATTCTGAGCAGGATAGTTTTATGCTGTCGGTTGAGGGAAAGCTGATACAGGACGAATCGATACGTTTTATGTGCTACAGCAATGAAGTCACAAATACCTTTCCGGAATCTGTTTTGTCTCGCGTTTTATGCAGGAATGACTGTAATATGATCAGCTGGATCAGCAACAAAATTGAATTTCGGAAATGGGCAAGTGATATAGTAACAGTGCCTCCTTCCTTACATATTGAGAACGAACCTATGGATTTTGGCATTATGTCAGAACGTTTGCAAAGCAGCACTTTAGTAATCCAGAGTGATCGTGCATGGGGCGGCCTTTTTACTTATGTCCTGACAGAAAAGGAATTTGAAGCTAAAAGAAACTGTTTCCCGCAGAATAGTTCATATCTTGTATCCAAGTATATTGATTCCGGCGTTTCGGTTAATATGCACGCAGTAATCGGGAAGCATTCCATTGCTCTTTTCCCGGGTTCTGTACAGATAATTCTGCCTGACAAAAACAGAATGATATACAGGGGCGGAGACTATATTGCATACAGAGCCATTGATCCTGTGCTCAGGCAGCGTTTTTCCTGCGATGTCATGAAGATTGCAGAAGAACTGAGAGAAATCGGATATAGAGGTATTATTGGGATAGATGCAATAATCACTCATGACAATGTATATGTTATAGAAGCAAATCCCCGCTTTCAGGCATCTTCAAGAGTGCTCAATCAAGCATTGAAAAACAATGGGTTTCCTTCGCTTCAGCGGATGCACTATGATGCGTTTGCTGATGCTGAACTTCCGGCAGGTACAGAAAATATAGTGGTGAACCGCAGTTTCTTTGCATACCACTTATCAGACGGTATTGACATTCACTGCAGCCATATTCTTTCTGAGACCAAAGAGCGCAATGACGTGGACGTGGTGCTTAATGGGTATTCCGATATGAAGAACTGTAACGAAGATGCATACCTTTTTGAACTGTCGTTTGAAAGAAACATTGTCGATACAAAGTGCTTCCTGAAGGTTGATATCCATCCGAATATACCTGAACCCCAGCGAGAATGGATTGAACTGGTGCGAAGTACGGGTGGTGCTGCCGCAAGAAAAATATCATTGATAAATCAGGGGATTTCTTTTTCTTCAGAAGCCCTGAAATACATTGGAGGTATTCAAAAGCTGCGAAAAGGAGTAAATCTCTCACTGGATATACGGTTGCCGGATATGATAGTAAACTGCCCTGTAAGCGTTCCACAGTCTGATTTTACTCCGTTTCTGGTAGATACAGACAGCAACGGCGGATTTCAGCTGCGTTATTACGGAGAAAAACTGTGCAGTGCAGAGTTTTACCCATCGGATACTCTGCTTACCAATAAAACCCGCAATGGACATAATGTTTCTGACATTTGTCTGGCATCTACAGACCGGCTGAGAATAAAGCACAACCGCAACTGCTCATTTGGACGAATGGATTCGGTTTGTCGCTTTTGCGGAGATGCTCTCTTTTTTGACTGGAATGCAGAGCCATTTAATGCAGATGATATCAAGGATGCGGTTGACAATTATTTTGCAGCCTGTGAATTCAGACATATTCTTATAGGAGGACCGTCTGCTCCTGTGTCTGCAGAGAGTAAAATGATTCTGCAGATACTTGAATATTTGAAAAAATATCCTCCAAAACCCGTATATGTTATGTGCTTGCCTCCTGAAGACCTTCAAATTCTTGAAAAATATAAGGAGAACGGCGTTACCGAAGTCGCCTTTAATATTGAATTGTTCAATCGGGACATTGCAAAGTATTATATGCCTGTAAAAGGCAGATTGCCAATTGAAAGATATACCGCAGCACTTCGATATGCAGTTGGCCTTTGGGGAGACGCTGGAAATGTCAGAACATCATTTATTGCGGGACTTGAACCGATGAAAAGTACACTCAGAGGAATTGAGTGGTGCTGCAGTATTGGCGCAGCGCCGATTATTTCGATATTCCGACCGGTGCCCGATACACCGATGGGCAATAATATGCCGCCGGGAAACAAAGAGCTGTTAGAACTATATGAAAAAGCGCAGGCTGTTTGTCATCGATACGGATTGTCTCTTGGTCCTGAATGTGATCATTGTAAAAACAATACGTTGGCGTTATGACTTGTGCAGATGATGTAAAGGAGGAACGTTATGGAATTAAGTCAGGTTATTGCAAACAGAAGAAGTATTCGTAAATTCAGTTCGCGTGAAGTTACAGATTCGCAGATCATCGAAATGATTGATGCTGCACGTTTTTCGCCTTCATCAAAGAATAAACAGCATTGGAAGTACCTTGTTCTGAAAGGGAAGAATAAAAATGATGTTGCTGCTATGATGGAGACGGCAGCGCAGTCGCTTGGAGGCAAATATGAATCAGTACTGGTTAATGAATCTTGTGCAGTGATCAGATCAGCTCCGGTTTTGATACTTGTCTACCAGCGTGTTTGCACTGAGTTTGTCCGCAGCGACCTTCTGTCTATCGGTGCAAGTATGGAACATATCAGTCTCAAGGCGGTTGACATGGGGTTGGGCAGCTTATGGCTGGGAGATGTGGATATTGCAGAAGCAGAAATCAGCAGAATGCTGAATGTCGATATGCCGCTCGTTTCAGCGTTGGTAATAGGATACCCGGACGAGTCTCCGGTTTCCCGACCGCGCCTTCCCGTTGACCAGATTATGGAATGGCATAACGATGATACTGTGACTGAAAGAAAGAATATCAGCCGTACAAGCGCGGTAGATGGAAACGGAAAATATGTATTTATCAGCTATTCGCATAAGGATAAACACCTTGTTGATGCTGATATAAATGAACTCAAACGACACGGAGTTCCGATATGGATAGATGATACGCTTGTTTCAGGAATCGAATGGAATGAGGTAGCTATAAGGCGTATACAGGATCCTCTTTGCGTCTGTGTGATATTCTATCTGAGTGAAAACAGCATTATATCCGAGCCCGTAGCAAAAGAGCTTGCGGCTACTGAGGCGAAATTCGGCAAGGCGAAACCGCAGGATAAATCTGACATTAATGCACTCAAGGGTTATTTTTCCGTAAATATTGGCGGTATGGCGCCGGCTGATATTTACAGCGAGATGAAGAAATCAAAGACTCTGAAAAAAGATGTTGATCGAGGCATAAGCAAGATATTTCTTCGCTGTTTTCCGCATAATAAAAAATTTGTCCCCAGGTCAAAAGGCTTGTATGATTTTACTCATATGGAAGAGCTGCTGGATGTTCTGGAAATGTATGATATCATCACTCCGGGCATATGTGACGAATTCAAATACGAGGTTCTGCCGGATAACAATGTGAGAATCACAGGATATATCGGCGAAGCAGACAGAATTGTTGTCAAAGAGGTGATATCAGGAAAACAGATAACAGAGATCGGCAATAACGCCTTCAGTTATCTTCCTGCATCATCTGTGTTTATTCCGGACTGTGTAAGCACGCTTGGAGAAGGTGTTTTCCTGGGTATGAAGAATCTGAAGGAAATCAGACTGCCACGCCGCATGAAACATATTGATATTGCGTGCTTCCGCGACACGCCGTCACTTAAACAGATTGATCTTCCGGATGGTATCAGTACACTGTCAGAGGCGTTGTTCCGCGGTTCCGGAATAACAGCGATTTCTGTTCCGGATGGAGTGACCGGCATGGGAGAAGCAGCCTTCCTTGATTGCAGAAACTTGAAATCAGCGATTTTCCCTGATACTATGAAAACAATGACTGAGGGCGGATTCAAGGGGTGCGAACAGCTTGAAACATTGATTATTCCAACAGATATTTTGGGGTTGAATCGCAATTCTTTCTCGGACTGTCCTAAGATAGACATTGTTATAGGCAGATGGCATTATCACGACGGTGTTGCAGATGAGGTCGTGTAAATGACTTTAATATAAAATAACGTCGCTGTTGGTTATTATTTCCGATGGCGGCGTTATTCGTTGTGGGCATATCATCAGCCTGGAATTTGACGAATGTATTCTATATGATGAGTTTTATGAAACTACATCGGAGATATCTGATGGATTTTGAATATGAAGAAATCCAGGAAGGCTTTTTGCTTTTAACACTTCAACAATCCATGCAAATATGCTATAATGACACAAAAATTCACAGGATGAGCCTATAAAGCTATATTTCTCAAGAGAAAAACTCACATTGCGGAGGTTGGCAAAAATGAAGAAGCTGACTTTATTTGAATCAATAGCCCTTGTGGCGGGAGCAGGCATCGGAACAGGCTTGCTGACAATACCCTATGCAGCGGCGAAAATCGGTATTTTCGGGACTGTTATCGCTATTGTACTGGCGTACGCAGTAAGTCTGGTGCTGTATATGTATATCGCGCAGCTGACCCTTCGCTCTGATGAACCGACTCAGCTGCTTGGCATACTGAAGCAGCATCTTTTCAAAGGGAAACACCGTAAGCTGTACACAGGCATATTCTTCGCGGTTTTTGTGGTGATACTGCTGCAGAATCTCATTGTATATATACTGTGCGCATCCGATATACTGACAGGGATGTTCGGTATATCCGATGCTGCAGCGAAGCTTATCTTCTATGCGCTGTCTTCCGCGGTGCTTATATTCGGCATAAAGGGCATAGGCATCGGAGAAAAGATCGCAGTACCTCTTATTGCCTGCGTAATAATTCTGCTGATTGTAATGTCAGGTTTCAGTGTACAGAATTCCCTCAGCCTGACAATAGGCGACCCGGGCATAGTGACAGCGGTATACGGACTGTTCATGTTTGCGTTCTCTGCAATCTTTTCGGTGGTGCAGGTGGTAAACAACATAGACGAGAAAAAGAACATCCGAAAGGCATTAAGCTGGGGACTTGCCTTGAATGCACTGCTGACACTGCTGTTTGTTGTGGCAGCGATTATAGGCTCAAAGGAAGTAACAGAGGTTGCGACATTAGGACTTACCGAAGCAATCGGAAAACCCTGGGTAACCGTCCTGTGCTCGGTGTTTGTACTGCTTGCAATGTTTACATCCTACTGGTCAAGCTCCCTTGCCTTTGCAGATACCCTTATGGACGAATTCAAAATGAACGGACGTCTTGCATGGCTGCTCAGCACCATCCCCACAATAATCATAGCCCTTGTATTCCCGATGTCTGTTCTCGAGTATGTTCAGATAGGTGCAGGCGCGCTGTCCATAGTAGTAGTTATAATCATCCTGCCCGCCTATTATAATTCGGTCAGAGATGCCGAAGGCAGCCTGCTGCTCGGAAAAGGAGCAAAAAGCAAAGCACTGCTCTGGCTTGTGGGAATATGTACATTTGTAATGGCGATATCCTCATTTATACCTATCGATTAAAGGAGAATGAATATGAAAATAGCCTTGCTTGCTCCTGCGGGAGCCATGCACAGATTCAACGGAATGTTCCACAAGGGTCTTCATTATGCCCCTATAACCCTTGCGCTTCTTGCGGCACTTGTCCCTGAAGAGCTTTCCGCAGAAGTGAAGATATATGATGAAACCGCAGAGAGAATACCTCTGGAGCTGGATGCGGATATTGTAGCCATAACCTGCATAACAGGCACAGCATCAAGATGCTATAAGTACGCCGATTACTTCAGAAGCAGGGGAATTACCGTAATTCTCGGAGGAGTACACCCATCACTGCTGCCGGAAGAGGCAATGCAGCATGCAGACAGTATAATTGTGGGACTCGGGGAGGATTCATTTCCCAGAGCCATAAGGGATGCAGCAAGCGGAAATCTGCAGAAGGTTTACTATCAGGAAAAATGCACCGATATAGCAAACCGTCCGCTGCCGAGGAAGGACCTCCTCAAAAAGAGCAAATACATTACCCTCAATACCGTTGAGGCGGTCCGCGGCTGCAATCACAGCTGCACATTCTGCGCATACCCTCAGGCATTCGGAAAAAAGGTATTCAAGCGCCCCGTAAGCGATGTCATAGAGGAAATCCGCTCTTTCAAGGGCAAGGAGGTCGTATTTCCGGATGTCAATCTCATTGCCGATGTTGCCTATGCAAAGGAGCTGTTCACGGCAATGATACCTCTTAAAAAATGGTGGTTCGGACTGACCACAACAGCCATCGGCTACAATGAGGAGCTTATTGAAATATTTGAAAAGAGCGGATGCAAGGGACTTCTTGTAGGTTTTGAATCGGTAAATCAGGAAACTCAGGAGAACATAAATAAAGGTGTCAATCGCGTCAGTGAATACAAGGAGCTTATGGAAAAACTCCACAACCACGGAATAATGGTCATGGGCTGCTTTGCCTTCGGCAGTGACGAGGATAAAAAGGATGTTTTTAAAAGGACGGTTGATCTGTGCCTTGAAGCAAAGATAGACCTTCCGAGATTTTCAATAATAACTCCGTTTCCTGCAACAGAGTTTTACAGAGAGCTCGATGCAGAGGGCAGAATAACTGAGAAAGACTGGTCGATGTACGACGTTGAGCACTGTGTGTACAAGCCGAAGAACATGACCGCCGAGGAGCTTGAAGAGGGTATTTCCTGGGCATGGAAGGAGACCTACTCTGTCAGAAACATCTTCCGCAGACTGGATTTTTCCAAGAGGAAGACCATAAAGAGTGTATATATGCTTCTTAATATCGGCTACAGAAAGTACGCAAAGGGCTTCAAGATATACGATAAGGATGTCATGTCAGATAATTCGGATATACCGGATGTGCAGAGAGGACAGACAGAATGAATATACTGCTTATCCAGCCGTGGCACGATAAGGATATGAGCTACCGCTCAAAGCTGTCCACGCTGATTTCCTATGCGCCGCTGACGCTGGCAACGCTGAAGGCGCTGATACCAAAGGAGCTTGACTGCTCGGTGGATGTGTGCGACGAGATCGGCAAAAAGGCTGAGAGATACAAAAAGCATTACGATATAGTTGCGATCACCCTGCAGACCTCGGTAGCAAACCGAGCGTACAGGCTGGCAGAACACTTCAGAGCACGCGGCTCATACATAGTAATGGGCGGTTATCACCCGACCTATATGCCGAAGGAAGCGCTTGAACACGCAGACACTGTAATAGTCGGCGCTGCAGAATATTCATGGAAGCAGTTTTTAAGAGATTTTTCAGAAGGAAAACCTCAGAGACTTTACGATAATCAGCATGTAAAGGGCGAGGATATTGCCGTCCCCGACAGAAGTGTTATTCCGAAGGGCAGATATCTGAGATATCCTGCGCTTATTGCAAACAGAGGATGCCCCAATAACTGCGAATTCTGCGTTATAAGCAGCATGTGGAGGCAGTGTATGCCCCGTCCTGTAAGTATGGTCATTGAAGAGGTGAAGAGCTTGAAATCGAAAATGATAGTGTTTTTCGATCCAAATTTCTTCGCCATAAAGGAGTATGCAATGGAGCTGATGGAGGCGCTTTCAAAGCTCAGAATCCGTTGGGCAGGCTCTGCGACAATAAACTCAGCCTTTGATGATGAGCTTATGAAAATGGCTCAGAAAAGCGGCTGTGCCGGGCTTCTGGTAGGACTTGAATCCCCCAACAGAGATACGCTTATAAGCTCAGGAAAGGGCTTCAATGACCCCAACAGATACAAGGAAGCCATAGCAAGGATGCAGAGTTACGGAATAAGCGTAAACGGCTGCTTCGTGCTGGGACTTGACGGAGATACCGAAGAGCTTCTGCTGTCGCTTCCCGAGCAGGTAAAATATCTTAACCTCAACCTTGCAAGGTTTGCAATTCTCACTCCCGTACCGGATTCACCGCTTTTCAGGCGACTTGAAGAGGAAGGGCGTATTATTACAAAAGACTGGTCACAGTACACCCAGCACAAGGCTGTGTTCAAGCCGAAAAACATGACCCCCGAGCGGCTTGAAGAAATATACCGAACTGTATGGAAGGAAAGCTACAGCTTTAAAAACATCGGTGCAAGACTTAAGGGTGTCCCCAACGCAAGCTTTTTTGAGAAGATGATATGCCTTGGTGCAAATCTGGGCTTTAAATATCTGGGGATGGAATAAAATACGAAGGGTCGTATCAAAAATGAAAGTAACGCTTATAAGGGTGAGCATGCTCGAAGGCAAGGGCTACGATGCAATGAAACCGCTCATCTTTTCGATATTCGACGCAATAACTCCCGAGGATATTGAGATGGAATATATTGACGAGCGCGTGGAAAATATTCCCGAAGCCATCGACTCCGATATAATCGCACTGTCCGTTGAAACCTTTGCAGCCAGAAGAGCATATATAATTGCGGATAAATACAAGACTGACAAAAACAGAATAGTAATAGGCGGCTTTCACCCAACTGCAGTGCCTGAGGAAGCTCTTGAGCACTGCGATACGGTGCTTGTCGGAGATGCCGAGGATACATGGGTTCAGTACATCGAAGATGTCAGAAACGGCTGCGAAAAGAGTACCTATATATCCTCACACAGACAGCCCCTTGCTCATATCGACTTCAACAGCAAGGCGTATGACGGTAAAAAATACAACAAAATAGGACTTGTTCAGTTTTCTAGAGGCTGCAAGTTCAACTGTGATTTCTGCTCTGTCAGTTCATTCTACAACTGCGCAGTCCGTCAGAAGGATACAGAGACGATAGTTGAAGAGATAAAAGGCATAAAGGAAAAGATTCTTTTCTTTATCGATGACAATATCTTTCTCAACGAGCGCTCTGCCATCGAGCTTTTTGAGGCAATAAAGCCCCTGAAGAAAAAATGGGCGTGTCAGATAAGCATGGACGTTGCCTTCAATGACAGGCTGCTTGCAATAATGAAAGAAGGCGGCTGCATGCTGGTCCTTATCGGCTTTGAATCCCTCAGCCCCGAAAATCTCAAAAGGATGAACAAGACTGCAAACCTGCAGGTGGGCAGATATGAGGAAGCCATAAAGAACATCTATAAACATGGGCTTATGATATACGCAACCTTTGTGCTGGGGTATGATTACGATACCCGTGAATCCATTGATGCAACGCTGAAATTCTCCATGGACAATAATCTTGCCGCGGCAAATTTCAACCCTCTTATCCCAATGCCCGGCACAAGGCTCTATGACAGACTAAAAGAAGAAAATAAGCTTATATTTGAAAAGTGGTGGCTGGAGCCGGGCTACAGATACGGCGATACGGTCTTCTATCCCGAAAGCATGACGCCTGATGAGCTTAAAGAGGGCTGCAAAAATGCCCGCTTCACCTTCAATACCTACAAGAATATATTCAAACGGCTTTTCGGCTGCAAAGTATACCGCAATCCTGTCAATGCACTGGTTTTCCTTGCTCTCAACATAATCTCGCGCAAGGAGATACACAGAAAACAGGGCAAGGTCCTGGGCGGAAACGATAAATAAGGGAGCTTACATAAATGAAGATAACACTGAT
This sequence comes from Acutalibacteraceae bacterium, assembly GCA_045604945.1. Classification (GTDB taxonomy): domain Bacteria; phylum Bacillota; class Clostridia; order Oscillospirales; family Acutalibacteraceae; genus JAISGQ01. Next base: position 18,993 of record JAZUPA010000011.1, on the reverse strand, counting down.
AAAACCTAACATCGGCAGACGTGAGCACAGCCTGTATGTGGATAATGCAAGCATGGAGCCGCTGCAGCTGGGTATCCTTGCGGCTCTTACCCCTGAGGACATCGAGGTTGTCATGTACGACGACAGGCTTGAGCCAATACCCTACGATGAACCAACCGACCTGGTTGCCATCACCGTTGAGACCTTTACCGCCAGACGCTCCTATGAAATAAGCGCCGAATACAGAAAGCGCGGAGTCAAGGTAATAATGGGCGGAATGCATGTAACCCTTATTCCCGAAGAAGTAAAAGAACACTGCGACAGCATAATGACAGGAGATGCGGAGGATAAATGGGGCGAGATGATCGAGGATCTGCGCAGGGGCGAGCTTAAGAAAGAATACATCTGCGAGCCTGTCTGTATACCTCAGAAGGGCATTATCACCCGCCGCGATATATTCAAGGGTAAAAAATATATGCCCATAACCCTTGTGCAGTTATCAAGAGGCTGCCGATACAACTGCAAATACTGCGCATCCAGTGTTTATTTCAAGCAGAGACATTTCTGCCGTGATATTAACGAGGTTGTGCAGGAGATAAAGTCCCAGAAAAGAAAGCTGATATTCTTTGTTGACGACAATATAGTCGGTGACAAGGAGAAGGCTAAGGAGCTGTTCCGTGCTCTCATTCCCCTTAAAATCAAGTGGGTCAGTCAGGGCAGCATAGATATGCTGGATGATGACGAGCTGATGCGCCTGATGGTAAAAAGCGGCTGCTTGGGTCATGTTATCGGTTTTGAATCCATAAAGCCAGAGAGCATAAATGTAATGGGTAAGGGCGTCAACAGGAAATATGTGCAGAATCAGTACAAGGAAGCCATAGAAAAGCTCCGCAAATACGGACTGCAGACCTGGGCGGCATTCACCGTCGGACACGATACCGATACCATTGAGAGCATCAAGGCAACCTATGAATTTGCAAAAAAGAACAAGTTCTGTTTTTCTGCCTACAATATCCTCATGCCTTATCCCGGTACAGCACTTTATGACCAGCTGAAGGAGGAAGGCAGACTTCTCTATGACGGCAAATGGTGGCTGCATCCCGAGTACCGCTTCAACTATGCTGCCTTCATGCCGAAAAATATGACAGCCCCTGAGCTGACAGAAACCGCCTACTACTGCCGAAAGAATTTCAACAGCATACGTTCTGTTCTGTACAGACTGTTTGAGCCGAGAACGAACATGAGAAATCCCGTAAGATTCTTTACTTATATCATATATAACCCTGTATTCAGAAAAGAAGTGTTCGAAAAACAGGGAATGACCTTCGGCTGCAAGGAAAAGGATGAAGGAGAGGTAAAATGAAGCTGACATTCATACTGCCTGCCATAGGCAAGAAAAAAGGAGAAACCTATCTGCGCTCATGGCTTATGGAGCCGCTGACCATAGCTGTAATGAACTCCATGATTCCCGAAAAGTGGAAGAGGGAGTTTTATGACGACAGAATAGAAAATATAAACTACGATACCGAAACTGACCTTGTGCTGATAACCGTTGAGACCTACACCGCAAAAAGAGCCTATTACATAGCAAACGAGTTCAGAAAGCGCGGAAAAACAGTTATCATGGGCGGCTATCACGTTACCCTGATGCCCGAGGAGGCAATTGAGCATGCGGATGCCATTATGGTCGGCAACGCAGACCTGATTATAGAAACCGTGCTTTCTGATTTTGAAAACGGCACCCTTCAGAAGCGCTACGACGGCAAAGCCTGCATAAAGTACAGACAGCCCGACAGAAGCATTTATGCAAAAAAAGTGAAAAAATACCTGCCAGTATCCCTTGTGGAAACAGGCAGAGGCTGCTACCACAACTGCGAATTCTGCTCCATTGCAAAATACTATAATTCCAGATACATCCACAGAGAGGTCAGCGACATTATCGAAGAGATAAAGACCTGCAAGCATAAGATATTCTTCCTTGTTGACGACAGCATCTTTTCTGATAAAAAGTTTGCCCGAGAGCTGTTTACAGAGCTTAAAAAGCTCAATATCATCTGGACGACCCAGATAACCCTTGATATTGTAAAGGACGAAGAGCTGCTGCAGCTTATGAAGGACAGCGGCTGCGAAATGGTGCTGATAGGCTTTGAGTCCATCAGCGAGGGCAACTTGAAGCAGATGAACAAGGAATGGTCGCAGAAGCTGGGCGAGCGCAATCAGCTCATCGGAAAGATTCACGAGGTGGGCATAAGCATATATGCAAGCTTTGTTTTCGGCTTTGATTACGACAACGAAGAAAGCTTCAAGGAGACCCTTGAATTCTGTGAGCGCCACCAGTTCTTCATTACCGCCTACAATCATCTGCTGGCATTCCCCAACACAAAGACCTATATTGATTTCCAGGAGAGCGGAAGACTGCTTTCCGATAAGTGGTGGCTGCAGGACGGTTACACCTTCGGCACTATCTCATTTGAGCCCAGGCAGCTTTCTCCCGAGCAGCTCAGGGAATACTGCAAGGAATACAAAAAGAAATTCTTCACCTTCCGCTCTATCCGCCGCCGCGGTCGCACCCTGCGCAAAAGGACAAAGAATTTCATGATAAATTTTGCTTACTGGGTCATGAACATTCTCTTCCACTTTGAGGTGGATAAACGCTCAGGAATACCTGTGGGAGAGAATCTTGAGGAGAAAAAGAAATGAGCCATATCACATGCAGAGCAGAGGAGAAAGATGGAATAAGGATACTTGAGATTCTTGAAAGCTCCCCTGCAAAGGGCAGTATAGAGCTGCTTTACACCCGAAGACCTGATGCGTATATATCCTATAAAAAGGAAAGCAGCGATACCGAGGTGTTCGTTGTCAGAGACGGAGATAATATAATCGGAACTTCTGCGGAGATAATAAGGGATGTGTATATAGGCGGAAAGGTGCGCAGGCTTTGCTATATTTGCGGACTGAAAAAGGATCCTGACTATGAAGGCAGCGTAAACTGGGGCAAGGTGTTTGTCAGAAATCTTGTCAGGGATGACATTGACTGCTATTTCTGCTCCATAATCAGCGATAACGAAGGCGCCAGACGGCTTCTCGAGAAAAAGAGGAAACACACCCTGAATCTGAATTTCATGCAGAAGTATACGACCTATATGCTGGCACCGGATTTCAAGTTCAGGGTCAGAAGTAAGGGCTATACTTTCAGCAGAGCCGAAAAAAAGGATGAGCAGGAGCTGCTGGAATTTTTAAACAGTGAAGGCAGAAAAAAAGAGCTTTTTCCCGTTATTGACAGCATTGAAGGCTTTTCGCACCTGAGCATTGAAGATTTCTGTATCCTCAGAAAAAACGGAGAAATAGCCGCAGCGGGAGCACTATGGAATCAGTCCTCATACAGACAGTACATAGTAAAAAGCTATAAAGGAATAATGAAATGTGCAAGGCTGCTTAACCCCGTACTCAAGCTTCTTGGCTACATTCAGCTGCCGAAAGAAAACGAAGTGCTCAATTTTCCCATGCTTTCATTCTTACTGTGCAGAGATGACAGTGAAGAACACTGCAAAGTATTTCTCAGAAGCGTTGCCTCTGAGATAAAGAAGGATTACGGTATGGTGGTCATAGGTGCCGCAGAGTGTTCGCCGATGAATGATGTGCTGAGGAAAATGCGGAGCATCAGCTTTGATTCCCAAATCTATACCATCGATTTTATGCTTGGCAATGCCGAAAGCATCACTGTTGACAGAGATAATATCATGCTGGAATGCGCTCTTCTTTGAGAGCGCATTTTTCATTGCAGCGGCTTTGAATGCTTGATTCTTACGCTGCAATGAGTTATTATAATACAAGCGTTTCAGAAATTTAGACAGGGGTTATCAGTGAATGACATTTTCAGAATTTTCAAAAACCGCACTTTGCAGAGTGTATCAGGGAGCTGCGTTTGTTACGAAGGCTGTACATGCAGAAAAGGAACGCGCAATACTTAAAGGAACAGGCAGCCTTAAAAAGCTTCCGATATATCTGAAAAAGAAGAATATAAACAGCGTGCTGATTGTAACAGATTCCTCTGTCTACGGCAGCGGAATGCTGAATCCGATGATGGAGAAGATGGTGGAGGAAGGCATTAAAATCAGAGTGTTTAGCGGTGCAGGTTCAAATCCCACTGCACTGATGACGGAGCGATGCGCCCGTGCATACAGTGACGGCGGCTGCAATGCCATTGTGGCAGTTGGCAGCGGCGCAGTCATTGATTGCGCAAAGCTTGCAGGAATAAAGGCGGCAAACGAAAAAGCAGATATCTCAGCCCTTGACGGAGCGAGACCGTTTATGGGGAAAATCCCTCCTCTGTTTGCGGCTCCCACTACAGCGGGAACAGGCAGTGAAGTCAGTACATCAGCAATATGCTTTGACAAAAAGAAGAAGGTGGGCAGAACAGTAACAGCCAAAGCCCTCAGACCCTCTGCGGCAATTTTGGATCCGTCCCTGACAGAAAACCTGCCGAAAAATGTCATTGCCTGCACAGCGATGTCGGCTCTGTGCAGAGCAGTGGAAACATATATTTCCAAAAACAGTACCAATACAGCAAGAAATAATGCACTGATGTCTGTTCGCCTTGTTTTCGCAAACCTGCCGAAAGCTTACGGGTGCAGCGATAATGACGCCCGTATCGAGCTGCAGAAGGCTGCGTATCTTGCAGGCGGCGGCTCAGGCTATGCTCATTATTGCAGCGTGGCAGCAGGCGCAATGTACCGTGTATCCTATGCAGAAGCAGCCGCAGTGCTGCTTCCTGCGGTGCTCAGAGCCTACGGAGAAAAAGCCCATAAAAGGCTGGCAGCCCTCGGACAGAGTGTGGGCATAAGCGGAGAAAGCGACGCCGAAATTGCAGAAGGCTTCATAGCGGCTATAGAAAAGATGAACGAATCCTTCGGCATCCCTTCCAAGCTTTCAGAGCTAAAGAAGAGCGGTATACCCAAAATTGCAAAGGAAGCATCTTCACGCTGCAATCCGTTCTATGCAGCACCGAAACAGCTGTTTTACGATGACATCTGCAATATGCTTCAGAAAGTAAAATAAAAAGAAAAGCTCCGCCATTTCTGGCGGAGCTTTCAAAATTTTAGTCTTCCTTTTTCTTTTTCTTTGAGAAAATCTTATTCAGAATAGAGGTTGCGATGATAATAATACCGATAACAATGAAGATGCTTATCATGCCCATTGCAAGTTTGGGAAGCATTTCGATGAATCTGCCGGGATCGAAATTGACACCGCCGAAGGAGCCGCTTTCATTGGCGATTTCGTTTGCTGCATCAGAAACTATATCGGTGTTGGAGTTTGTAAGAAAGTTAAAAAGCATTTTCGGTAACCTCCTTTATTACATGAACAGGCTCAGGATAAGACCGCCTGCGATAACAGATGCGATCTGACCGGAGACGTTAACGCCGATGGAGTGCATGAGAAGGAAGTTCTGGGGATCTTCAGCAAGACCCATCTTATGAACAACACGGCCGGACATGGGGAATGCAGAGATACCTGCAGCACCGATCATGGGGTTGATCTTCTTGCTCTTGGGGAGGAAGATATTGATAAGCTTTGCGAAGAGAATACCGCCTGCGGTATCGAAAACGAAAGCAAAGAGACCAAGACCGAGGATGATGAGGGTGTCGATCTGAAGGAACTTGTCAGCCTGCATCTGAACAGCGATGGTAATGCCGAGGAAGATGGTGATAAGGTTTGCAAGGACCTTCTGAGCGGTCTCAGAGAGAGAATCCAGAACGCCGCACTCACGGATAAGGTTACCGAACATAAGGAAGCCGATCAGTGAAGCGGATTCGGGAGCAACAGTACCTGCAACGATGGTGATGACGATGGGGAAGAGGATCTTGGTGGTCTTGGAGACCTCAGCAGGTGCATAGGGCATTCTGATCATGCGCTCTTTCTTTGTGGTGAGCAGCTTGATTACAGGAGGCTGAATAATGGGAACAAGAGCCATATAGGAATATGCAGCGACCATTATAGCACCCTGATAGTTGGATTGAAGCTTCTGAGCAACAACGATGGAGGTGGGACCGTCAGCAGCACCGATGATAGCGATGGAAGCTGCGTCCTTGTTCTCAAAGAAGATTGCAGCGGTGCAGAGAGTAAAGAAGATACCAAACTGTGCAGCGGCGCCGAAAATCATAAGCTTGGGATTTGAAAGCACAGGACCGAAATCGATCATTGCGCCGATACCGATAAAGAGAATAAGGGGGAAAAGCTCGTTTGCAATACCGGCGTTAAAGAGAGTGGTAAGTGCGCCCTCTTCACTGACAGCGCCGGAGTTGGGGATGTTGGCAAGAATTGTACCGAAGCCCATAGGAAGAAGCAGTGTGGGCTCCATCTCGTGCTTGATTGCCAGATAGATGAGAATGCCGCCGATAGCCCACATGACGACATATTTCCAGCCGCCGACAGCAAAGAATTCCTGGATATTCTCAATAAGGAATGAGAATTCAGAAAGCCATTCTAACATTTTCTTCAACCTTTCCATTTGTTTTTTTTATGGGACATATGCCGATTAATCAAAAAAGACCTATACTGCGCACATGAAAGAGCACAGTATAAGTCTCGCTGTTTAATGCATAACGCGGGTCTGAAGACCGTACTGACGCATGATGCAACACAAAATTTTCCGCAATAAAAATTGGTGAGGTTTTTACAGTGAAAAATTAGTGCCGGCTACTCCCTTAAACTTGCTATTGTACTATACATTATTTTCACAAAAAATTCAAGTGTTATTACGGACTGCAAAATATCTGTTTCAGCACACAAAGCCGCCAACAGCAACAAAACCCAGCTTTTCGTAGAATTTTTCAAGCCCCATATAACAGGCAACATAAACTGCTCTGTCGCCGAGCTTTGAGAGAATTGAGTTGATGGCGTAGGATGCGTAGCCCATGACTCTGTATGCAGGAGTGCAGGCGCAAAGAGTGAGCATGGCGCAGCTGTCGGTAAGATGGGCTGCAGCACAGGCTACAGCTGTCTCATCATCGCGTACTATAGCAGAAATAACGCTTCCGCTTCTGGTGCGGTAAAGCATATCGCCGTAGAAACTCTCAAAATCAGGGTACTCAAAACCAGATGCATCGCAGGTTTCCATGACCGAGTAAAGGTCTTCGATTTTGGGATTGATTTCGATATTTGCACCGCTCTTGAAATCCTTTACAGGCTCAGCGAGCCGCATGATAAGTCCTGTTGCAGCTTCGCCCGGACGTACAGGACGAGTGAAACGTGCAGTGCCGTTCATCATGCTGACAAAGGTATCTGCGCTCTCGTAATCGTACTCACCCCTGGCAAAAAGGGTCATTCCGTCATCGAGCTTGTTGATAACGCCAACGATTTCATCGTTGTCATCGTACATGAACCAGAACTGGGCAAAAGGCTTGTTGGTTCCGTAGGCAATGGCAGCGGCAGCAATACGGCAGCCAAGAGCACCGCCATCGCAGTAATCAAGCAGCGTCTGGAGCTGCTGCTCTTCAACTATTCTGATAGTCATTTTATTCTCCTCACAGGTTATTTACATAATCCTTGAACATCTCGCCGCGGGTTTCATAGTTGGGGAACATATCAAAGGAAGCGCAGGCAGGACAGAGAGAAACGATATCGCCGCTGCATGAAAGCTCCCTGGCTTTTGCAACAGCCTCTTCAAGAGAAGAAACCCTTGCGATAATGGGATTGTCCTCGGCGTAATTCGGAGCATTGCGGACAGCAGTCTCGATCTTGTCAGCTGTAACGCCCATAAGAATGATAGCCTTTACCTTGTCGCAGACAACGGGACCAAGCTCGTCGAAGGGAATAAGCTTGTCATAGCCGCCTGCTATCATGATTATCTTCTGCTCATACATGGCAAGAGTACCTGAAATGCAGCGGCTGGGAGTAGTGGCGATGGAGTCGTTGTAATACTTTACGCCCTCAAGCTCGCGGACAAATTCTGCTCTGTGCTCAACGCCGCCGAATTCTCTTGCAACAGCCTTTACTGTCTCAAAATCAACATAAGGAGCGACCGCACAGATAGCTGCCATGTAGTTTTCGACATTGTGCCAGCCGGGAATTCGAATGTCAGACTTGTTCATAACAAGCTGCTTTTCGCCGTTTACAACATAGAAGATATCACCGTTTTTATCGGCATAGGCGCCGTTGAAAGGCACTTCCATTCTGGAAAACTGCATCAGCTTGCCTCTTGCAAGGTCGGCGAAACCGCCTACTATGGGGCAGTCGGCATTGATGATAGCAGTGGAGAATGCATTCTGGTGCAGCATGATATTCTTCTTGGAATCAACATACTCCTCCATATCTTTGTGCATATCCAGATGGTTGGGAGAGAGGTTGGTCACAATAGCAATATCGGGGCTCTGACGCATGGATATAAGCTGGAAAGATGAAAGCTCAACAACTACAAAATCCTCAGAGGTGATCTCGTCGATAAAGGGCATGAGAGCAACGCCGATGTTTCCGCCCAGATAGACCTTTTTGCCCTGCTTTTCAAGGAGCTTTGAAATAACCGTAGTGGTGGTAGTCTTTCCGTTTGAGCCTGTAATAGCAATGGTTTTGCCCTCGCAAAGCTCAAAGAACAGTTCCATTTCGCTGGTCACAACCTTACCCTGTCTGCGATATTCGCAAAGCTGGGGGAGGTAATATCTCATACCGGGAGTGCGGAAGATGATATCAGCATCGATGCCTTCAAGGTAATCCTCGCCTGTCTTGAGCACAGCACCGCAGGCGACAAGCTCGCGCCCCACATCGCCGAGCGCTTCTTCCGAGCGCTTGTCGCAGACCGTAACCTCAAAGCCCTTTTCGCAGAACATTTTTATAAGAGGTGTGTTGGTAACGCCGACGCCGCAGAAGGCAACCTTTTTGCCCTTTATGCTTTCAAAAAATCTGGCAGCTCTGTAATTCATATATATCAGACTCCTTCGAGAAAAAATGGCTGTTTAACCTGATAATTATATCATTATACAGTGAGAATTTCAATATAGGAAGAAATAAAAGAAACCGCCTGAAAAACAGGCGGTCAGTTTGGATTGAAGAAACCCGAATCAAGTATGTCAGCAAGCGTGGTGCCGTTGAGGTAGCGATAGGTTTCAACAACCTCATCTGCAGAAAGATGAGGCGTTTTTCGAAGCCATATCTGAATCATGGCAGCGAGATTGAAGGCGTGATGCAGGGCGACCAGCTCAGGGGTAAGGGATTCCGGGAGATTGGGGTTTTGTGAATCTAAAGTTGTATAGGAAATAAAGAAATCCTTGATGCAGGTAATGACAATTTCCCAGAATGAATTCTGTCCTGTGATGTCAAAAGCCCTTTTATAGAATTCACGGTCAGCTTCAATTGCAGAGAAAATATATTTCTGAGACTCCTCAAGCATGCCCTTGTCCAGCATGTATTTTATGGGCTCAAGAAGCTCAGATCTGACTATCCACTCAAGCACCTCGTATTTATCCTGAAAATGATAGTAGAATGTCGGTCTTATGATGCCTGCCTTTTCAGCAATCATGCGGATGGTGATTTTTTCGAAGCTCATTGAGAGCATAAGCTCCTTTACACCCGAGGCAATCAGTTCCTTGGTAAGTTCTTTTCGATCATCCATAATTCCCCCGCCTCAGTCAGTAAAAATACGGATGAAAATGTCTATTGCAGCAACAATAAGTACCGCACCGCCGATTTTGTAGGCAATGTGCTTGGGCTCAAAGCCAAGTCTGTAGCCGACATAGATTCCGATTACAACGGCGAGGTATGTAACTACAAAAATACAGATGGCGTAAGTCCACCACTGAGCAGGCCACATGGCAACGCTTGCGCCGGTAAAAAGTGCATCTATGCTGACAAGTGCAGCGGTACCCCAGTATTTCCTGAAGACAATTTCACTGCGCCGTTCAAGAACAGGCTCGTTCTTCCAGCCCTTGTAGAAAAGGAACAGACCCACTCCGATGAGTATGATTATGGAGCAGATATAGCCGAATCTGCTGCCGTTTGATGCCTGGTCACTGAAGAGAGGGACATACGAAAGCAGAGCGCCAAGAACGCCGGAAACAGTCTGGAACAGGCAGAACATCAGCGCAAGCTTGGTTATATCCTTTTTATTCAGCTTTTCGAGAACCGAACCGCAGCAGATTGACAGTGCGAGCACATCGAATGACACGCCCAGACAAACAAGAATTACTTCAATTAACATAAGACTCCTCCTAGGTTCCAACTGAGAAAAATTCTATTATGAAAAAAGATGGTTTTGCCATATACAATATTTTCGAAAAGTCAGAATAATCATACAAATTTAAAGATGTGTATAAAATGTCATTACATATGTAAAATTTTGGCGATTGCGGGGATTTTTGCACCGTGATAAACTCTGTTCTGGTAATACGGCATATTAGAATCCGACAGAGGGTTAAGGTGAAAAAATATGATAGTAACAGTAGTTTGCGATGTTCTGGGGAGAGAAAATAACGGAACAACAATAGCCGCGATGAATCTGATCCGAAGCCTCAGAGCAAAAAAGCATGAGGTGAGGATTCTTTGCCCCGATGCAGATAAAATCAATACCGAAGGGTACTATGTTGTACCTGTTCTCAATGTAGGACCGCTGAACAACTATGTCAGAAAAAACGGCGTATGCATTGCAAAGTGCGACAACGAGGTTATAAAACGCGCACTGACAGGTGCGGATGTTGTGCATATAATGACCCCGTTTCTGTTGGGGACCAGGGCAATGAAAATTGCAAAGGAGATGGGAATTCCTGTTACAGCAGGCTTTCACTGCCAGGCGGAAAACTTCACATCTCACATATTCATGAAAAATTCCAAGCTGGCAAGCGCTGCCACATACAGTGTGTTCTACCGCAATTTTTACAGATACGCGGATGCCGTACACTATCCCACAGAATTCATTCGCAGCACCTTTGAAAAAAAGGGAAGACGTACAAATGCCTATGTAATATCAAATGGAGTGAACAAGGCTTTCGTGTCCGCGCCTGCAGACAAGCCTGAAGGGTGCAAAGATAAATATATTATACTGTTTATCGGTCGCTACAGCAAGGAAAAATCACACAAAGTTCTGATAGATGCAGTTGAAAAATCGGAATTTGCAGAAAAGATTCAGCTTGTTTTTGCGGGAGACGGTCCCCTGAAAGAAAAGCTGATGAAATATTCCGAAAAACTGCCGAATCCGCCGATATTCAGGTTTTTCTCCCGCACTGAGCTGCTGGATATGATAAACTGCGCAGACCTTTATGTTCACCCTGCGGAGATTGAGATAGAAGCAATCTCCTGCCTTGAAGCCATAACCTGCGGGCTTGTTCCTGTAATATCCAACTCGCCAAGAAGCGCCACAAGATTCTTTGCCATGGACGAAAAGAATCTGTTCAGATGCAATGACAGTACAGACCTTGCCGTTAAGATTGACTGGTGGCTTACCCATCCTGAGGAAAAGGCTGAACGAAGCAGAGAATATCTTGGCTACACAAAGCAGTTTGACCAGGATGTGTGCATGGATAAAATGGAGCAGATGCTTTTTGATGTTACAGCAGAGGGGGCAGCTCACCATGAGCCGATGTGACGTTATTTACTATTCCGATGAGCTTAACGACGATTTTGCAGGGACAGATATCAACACCTGCGAGGTGAAATCCGATTTCACCTTTGTAAACAGGAATATATTCTGGAGAATATGCGAATTTATAGTATACAGAGTGATTGTAACACCCCTTGTGTGGGTGTTCGGAAAGGTTGCCTACGGTCTGAAAATCAGAAATCGAAAGGCACTTAGGAAGCTTAAAAAAACAGGCTATTTCCTATACGGAAACCATACTCAGGGAGTGATGGATGCCTTCACTCCGACCTTGTGTACATTTCCTAAAAAAGCGCATATCGTGGTAAATCCCGATGCGGTTTCAATAAAAGGTCTGCGACAGATAGTGCTTATGCTGGGCGGAATACCGCTGCCGACGGAGATGAAAGCTTACAAACCCTTCAGGAAAGCGCTGGAGACAAGGATAAAAGAAGGAAAGGTCGTTACAATATACCCCGAAGCGCACATTTGGCCGTACTATACAGGCATCCGTCCTTATAAAGCAACCTCCTTTTCCTATCCTGTGTCAATGAATGTTCCCTGTGTTGCATTTACCACAACCTTCCGTCAAAGGAAGATATTCAAAAATGCTTATCCGAAACTGACGGTAACACTCAGCGAGCCCTTTTATCCCGATGCATCTCTTCCCGAAAAGGAAGCCAGGCAGAAGTTAAGGGATGAGGTATATGCTTTTATGGTGTCCACTGCCGCAAGGGAGGATAATTACGAGTATATAAAATATGTAAAGAAAGAATCATAGTTTTGAAAAGTACATATATACAAAATGCCGACAGCGAAAGCTGTCGGGATTTCAAGTTATTGGTCAGATGTGTCTTATGGGGAAAAACATATAGTTACGCCCTGTTTTGGGACAGGTGAAATCATGCACTGCACCTGCAAGCTCAATGCCCTTTTCGTTTATATAGCTTATCATGTCAGAGAAAGTATTATCGCTTTGGCATTCCGTATAAAGGTATTCATAAGCGGGAATAACCCACTTCACCCAACCTTCCGGAGCCTCAGCGTCATCGAGACACTCAACCCCCGCAAGATACAGACCTTTGGAAAAGTCCTCCTCCCAAGGCTTGAAGGAGCGGGAAAGGTCGGACATTGCACCCCAGATTCCAACGATATTTCCCTGCTCGTCCTTTTTGGACAGATGAGCAACCTCGTCGAAGTGAGAGTTTGCATCAGCCCATAATCTCTGAACAAAACCGCTGCCGTCAGATGTAGAGCCTTCCTTGCCGATTACAGAAAAGGAATCTTTTATGCATTTTTCTATTTTCATGTGAAGCTCCTCCATAAATCTGAGTAAGAATAATAAAGTTCATTTTACATATTATAACATGAAACCGAAAAATACAACACATTTCACCGCTGCCTAAAAGAGTATATAAAGTACTTCTTTCAGAAAGTAGCCAATTTCCATCAATGCAAAGGCAAATATCGGGAGAAATATTCAGTTCAATGGTGGTTGTTCAAAAGGGGAATAAATTGACAAAAAAAGTAAATGTGTTATCTTTATAAAAGAATAATGTGGAGATGAGAAGTAATGGCGAAAAAAGTAATAAGTATACTTTTAACTGCAATTATTGTAATAGTCAGTTTTTCGGGGTGTGGTTCAAACAGCAAAAATCAAGACAGTATTATTGGTACATGGCATATGGTTTATCAGACGCAGGTTTTGACTTATACGTTCAACGAGGACGGCAGAGTAGTGTTTCATAATGAAAAATCGGGAGAAACCACAACGGGCGAATACACATACAGAAACAATAAAATAAAAATGATGGGGGAGGGGATTTCTGAGGAGCTAATCCCGGTATATTTGTCAGGAGATGTACTGGTAGCATACGGTCCGGTTTATAAGCTTGAAAGACTATACTCTGCAGAAAATCAGAATGAAGTATACGGCAGATGGAAAAACAAAGCTGGTGATGAAGTCTGGTATATAAGCAGAGACAATACCATTACTGATTCTATGGGAATATATGGCATTTCACAGTGCGGCGAAATATATGTGACATATTATCTTGATGATAATGAAAACACCTGCCCACTTGCATTCACTTATGAAGACAACGAAATCACGCTGTATGTTGGCAATGTTATGAGGAGAATAGAGTAGAGATTTTACAATAAAAACAACAATCCGGTATGCTTTCGCGTACCGGCTTGTTTATTTAACCCCGAAGGGTCAATTGAGAATTAGTTGTTGCCGCCGTAGAGAGCCTGGGGTCTGAGCAGGTGCTCGTAACGTGCAACGGAAGCCTCCTCAGCCTGAGCGAAGAGCTCATTAGCACGCTCGGGGAAGGAGCGGGTGAGGGAGGAGTAACGAGCCTCGTTCATGATAAAGTCACGATAGCTTGCGGTTGCAGGCTTGCTGTCGAGGGAGAAGGGATTCTTGCCTTCAGCCTTGAGAGCGGGGTTGTAACGGAACATGTTCCAGTAACCTGCATCTACAGCCTTCTTCATCTCAGCCTGGCAGTTGACCATGCCGCCCTTGATGCTGTGCATCTCACAGGGAGCGTAGCCGATGATGAGAATAATTACGAATACATAAAGTATGTAAAAAGATAACAGTGTTTTGAAAAGATTTATCTCTCATTTACAAAAGCCTGCAGTTATTGCCGATCAATAGAAGACCAAAGGCGTTGTGGTTATAGCACAACGCCTTATCTATTAAGCTAAACCCGAAGCTTTGTTAATTAGCCGCCATGAGAATGAATCATACCACTGCCTTTGCATAAGGGACAAGTTTCAAGGTCGAAGAACCCTTCATTGACCATCCCGGAACCTTGGCACATGTAGCATTCCTCATAACCTTGCGGATAATCATCAGATGACGAATAACCTTCACAGCTATTTGCACAGCTGAAGCCATTACAACTGATTGCACTCCAATCACCTGTCATAAATAATCCGGCAACAAGAAATAATAAATAAAGAACTAATACAATGAATGCTGTCTTAATGGAAAGGAAAATACTGGCAGTACCGAACATGCCATCTTCTCTGAAATCGATAAATGCAAACACAAGGAGACATATTGCAGGTAATGCGAGCGGAAATGGGAATGCATTAAGGGTGCAACGAACAATAGATTCGCTATCACTCATACTATTCAATAACTCACGCAGAAAGATGATAAATATTTCAATTCCCGCAATAGGAGCAAGAAATCTGATTTTCTCGCAATCGGAATTAACGTGATCATTGTCCGACTTGGATATCTTGTTGTAATGATTGAAAATCAGATAGTAGCAAAGGAGATGCAGAAGAAGAATCAAAATGGTAAATACCCATGTTGCACCTCCGCCGTCATAATCGAAGTAACTCTTAGCAGCCTTTGACCACTTGATAATTAGCAGAACAATATAAAATGCTTCTGCGGCAAAGAGAATCAGTGAAGTTTTCTTTTTGTCAAGTTTTGAAATTTTAATGTCATTGAATATGAGAACAAATAGAAGCATTGCAGTTAAACAAAGGATATCTGCAAGTAAAAAAATAGCATTTTCGGCTTTGAAATGTACGATGAAAGTAATGGCAGATTTGAGATGAATCCATATCATCGGAAGCAACAGAAATGTTGCAAAGATTAGCGATGATAACCACAACAGAACAGATCTAAATATTTCTTTAAGCTTTTTCATATTTACCTCCATTTTTATTCTATCTAATTCTAACCTGAAACAGGTTAGAAGTCAATACCCTGTTTCAGGTTAATTATTATTCTGATATAGGGAGTGATTTTTATGTTTCGTAGAATCAGAGATCTTCGAGAGGATAATGATATGAATCAGACAAAAGTTGCAAAATATTTAGGCATGTCACAGACGGGTTACTCAAAATACGAGACAGGAGAAAATGATATTCCGACAAGTGTATTGATCAAGCTTGCAAGATTGTACGATACAAGTATAGATTATTTATTAGGTGAAACTGATTGCAAAAAAAGATATCCAAAATAAAATTTATACGGAGATAATTGCATGTCAGAAACATTCTAACACAACAAATGAGGTACGCTTTCGCGTACCGCATTTGTCTATTAAACCCCGAAGGGTCAATTGAGAATTAGTTGTTGCCGCCGTAGAGAGCCTGGAGTCTGAGCAGGTGCTCGTAACGTGCAACGGAAGCCTCCTCAGCCTGAGCGAAGAGTGCGTCAGCGCGCTCGGGGAAGGAGCGGGTGAGGGAGGAGTAACGTGCTTCGTTCATGATGAAGTCACGGTAACTTGCAGAAGCAGGCTTGCTGTCGAGGGAGAAGGGATTCTTGCCTTCAGCCTTGAGAGCGGGGTTGAAGCGGAACATGTTCCAGTAACCTGCATCTACAGCCTTCTTCATCTCAGCCTGGCAGTTTACCATGCCGCCCTTGATGCTGTGCATCTCACAGGGAGCGTAACCGATGATGAGGGAAGGACCGTTGTAAGCCTCAGCTTCCATGATTGCCTTGAGGGTCTGGTTCATGTCAGCGCCCATAGCGATCTGAGCAACATAGACATAACCGTAGCTCATAGCGATGTCAGCGAGGGACTTCTTGGAGATAGCCTTACCTGCAGCAGCGAACTGTGCAACCTGACCGATCTGAGAAGCCTTGGAAGCCTGACCGCCGGTGTTACTGTAAACCTCGGTATCGAATACCATGATGTTTACATCCTGACCGGAAGCGAGAACGTGGTCAACACCGCCGAAGCCGATGTCGTATGCCCAACCGTCGCCGCCGAAGATCCAGACGGACTTCTTGGAGAGGTACTCGCTGTGAGCGAGGATATCCTTGCAAGCTGCGCACTCGCAGTTGCAGCCCTTGAGTGCCTCGACGAGAGCCTTGGAAGCCTCTGCGTTCTTAGCGCCGTCGTTGACAGTTGCGAGGTACTCCTCAGCAGCAGCCTTAACGTCAGCGTTGGAGGTGTTCTCTACGATTTCCTTAACGTCGTTGATAAGACGATCGCGGAGAGCCTTCTGACCGAGATACATACCGAAGCCGTGCTCAGCGTTGTCCTCGAAGAGGGAGTTAGCCCAAGCAGGACCGTGGCCATCCTTATTGGTGGTGTAAGGAGAGGTAGCAGCAGGACCGCCCCAGATGGAGGAACAACCTGTTGCGTTGGAGATGTACATTCTGTCACCGAAGAGCTGGGTAACAAGACGTGCATAGGAAGTCTCAGCACAACCTGCGCAAGAGCCGGAGAACTCGAGGAGGGGCTGCTTGTACTGGCTGGAGATAACGTTCATAGTAGCAGTTGTCTCGGGCTTCTCGGTAACGTTAGCAACACAGTAATCAAATACTGCCTGCTGAGCGTCCTGAGACTCACGGGCAACCATCTTGAGGGAGTTGGTGGGACATACGCCGATACATACGCCGCAGCCCATGCAGTCCATGGGAGAAACAGCGAGGGTGTAGGTGTAGTCGGTCTTGACAATGGGCTTCGGAGAAACCTTCATGTCAGCGGGAGCAGCAGCCTTCTCGGCAGCTTTCAGAGCGAAGGGACGGATGGTAGCATGGGGACATACGAATGCGCACTTGTTACACTTTGCGCAGGTCTCAGCATTCCACTCGGGAACAGTAACAGCAACGCCGCGCTTCTCGTAAGCGGAAGCACCCTGCTCGAAGGTACCGTCAACGTGGTCAACGAATGCAGAAACGGGGAGGAGGTCGCCGTCCATCTTGGAAACGGGCTTCATGATGGTGTCAACCATCTTGACGAGCTTAGCGGGACCGTTTTCGGTGGTCTCAGCAGCAGTGTCAACAGCATTTGCCCAATCAGCAGGAACATCGATCTTAACGAATGCGGTAGCACCTGCGTCGATAGCCTTATGGTTCATGTCAACGATATCCTGACCCTTCTTGAGGTAGGACTTGGTTGCAGCGTCCTTCATGTACTGGATAGCTTCAGCCTGGGGCATAACGCCTGCGAGGGTGAAGAATGCAGACTGGAGGATGTTGTTGGTACGCTTGCCCATACCGATCTCGATAGCGAGGTCGATAGCGTTGATGGTGTAGAGCTGGATGTTGTTCTTAGCGATGTATCTCTTAGCCTCAGCATTGAGGTGCTCGCTGAGCTCTTCAGCAGTCCACTGGCAGTTGATCATGAAGATACCGCCGGGCTTAACATCGTTGACCATTCTGTAGCCCTTCTCAACGTAGGAGGGGTTGTGGCAAGCAACGAAGTCAGCCTTATTTACATAGTACGGGCTCTTGATGGGCTTGTCGCCGAAACGAAGATGGCTGATGGTGATACCGCCGGTCTTCTTGGAGTCGTACTGGAAGTATGCCTGAACATACTTGTCGGTGTGGTCACCGATGATCTTGATGGAGTTCTTGTTAGCACCAACAGTACCGTCGCCGCCGAGACCCCAGAACTTGCACTCGATGGTGCCTGCTGCTGCGGTGTTGGGAGCGGGCTTCTCTTCGAGAGAGAGGCAGGTAACGTCGTCGTTGATGCCGATTGTGAACTGAGCCTTGGGAGCATCCTTAGCGAGTTCATCATATACAGCAAAGATGCTGGAAGGAGGTGTATCCTTGGAACCGAGACCGTAACGACCGCCGATAACGGTGTCAACCTTCTTGCCTGCAGCTGCGAGAGCAGTAACAACGTCCATGAAGAGAGGCTCACCGATGGAACCGGGCTCCTTGGTACGGTCGAGAACTGCGATCTTCTTGCAGGTAGCGGGGATAGCGTCGACGAAGTGCTTTGTGGAGAAGGGTCTGTAGAGGCGAACCTTGATAAGACCGACCTTCTCGCCCTGAGCGATCATGTAGTCGATGACTTCTTCTGCAACGTCGCAGACAGAACCCATAGCGATGATAACGCGCTCAGCATCAGGAGCACCGTAGTAGTTGAAGAGCTTGTAGTCGGTGCCGAGCTTGGCGTTGACCTTGCCCATGTACTCCTCAACGATGCCGGGAACTGCATCATAGTACTTGTTGCAAGCCTCACGATGCTGGAAGAAAATGTCGCCGTTCTCGTGGGAACCGCGCATTACGGGACGCTCGGGCTTGAGTGCGCGCTTACGGAATGCATCAACAGCATCCATGTCGCACATTTCCTTGAGATCCTCATAATCCCAGCACTCGATCTTCTGGATCTCGTGGGAGGTACGGAAACCGTCAAAGAAGTTGATGAAAGGAACGCGGCTCTTGATGGTTGCAAGGTGAGCAACAGCACCGAGGTCCATAACCTCCTGGGTGTTGGTCTCAGCCAGCATAGCAAAACCGGTCTGACGGCAAGCATAGACGTCAGAATGATCGCCGAAGATGTTGAGAGCGTGAGAAGCTACGCAGCGAGCGGAAACGTGGAATACAGAGGGGAGAAGCTCACCTGCGATCTTGTACATGTTGGGGATCATCAGGAGAAGGCCCTGAGAAGCGGTGAAGGTGGTGGTAAGAGCACCTGCTGCGAGGGAACCGTGAACGGTACCTGCTGCACCTGCTTCAG
>JAZUPA010000010.1:0-41194 GCA_045604945.1 Acutalibacteraceae bacterium | reverse complement strand
GAGGCTTTGATTACGGCGCACTGATTTACGGCGGCGATGATGTCTCTCAGGATGAATGGGATCAGCGTGATTGGCGCAGCCGTCACGGAATTCGCTATGACCTTGTCATGCTCTGCAAGAAACTGGTTGACATAATTTAAGCAATATGCAACATTAAACCCCACTGAATTTTCTCAGTGGGGTTGACTTATTATTTCTTTTTCGGGGGTTCTGCGCCCATTCGTGCCTCTGCTGCTCTTACGAGGTTTACAAGAGACGGCGCAAACAGCGGGAATGCCTTCTGGAGGGATTCCTCAGAAAGACTGAGAACCTCGGGATTCTCAAAGCCCTCAAGCTGATCTACGTCCTTGCCAGCTGCAAGCATTGCTATCTTGCCCTCCAGTACCTCCATGGATGCACTGGACAGAGCCTTGGACATGCCCTCATTAATCTGGAAATAGCTTTTGTTATTCTTGGGATTTGAAAAATACATTATGCGGAACATCTTATATACTGCAAGCATCAGATAAGCGGAAACCTCGCTTGTAAGTGCCTTGCACTTTGCCTGCTGGAGCATTGAGAACAGAATGTTCAGGGAGTTTGCAATGATCTTCTTGTTGAGGATGGGAACGGGAGAGCCGAGGAACTTCTTGTCCTCTGCTGCCGCTGCCTCAGGCTCCGGAATATCATCAACAGTAAGCATTGCGCCGTTTCTGTCGGTGGAACGTCCGAGAAGATAATCACAGGATACTCCGTAAAAATCTGCGCAATGTACGAGGAAGTCAAGACCGCACTCTCTGATTCCTCTTTCATAATGTGAAAGCAGCGCCTGAGATATACCCAGCGCACTAGCCGCTTGTTTTTGTGTTAACTTGCGTTCTGTACGCAAAAGTGTTATAATCCTGGGGAAGCTGTCATTCACGAGATACATCTCCTTTTTTTGGGTGCTTTAGAATAATAGCATAAACGGAGAGTAATTTCAACAAATATTTACACCTTTAGCGAATCGAGGACAAGTTTATGAAAACATACCAAATTCACTTCATCCGTCATGGTATAATTGACGGAAATTTATACGGACAGTATATAGGCTCATCAGATGTCTCTCTTGCTGAGATCGGTGTTGAGAGACTTAAATATCTTGCAGAAAACTGCGAATATCCCGGTGCAGGCGCTTTTCTTACAAGCCCCATGAAGAGATGCACTGAGACCCTTTCCATTCTCTATCCTGAGGCTACTCCTGTTGTAATCGACGCTTTCCGAGAAATCTGTTTCGGTGAATTTGAGGGTAAGACTGCCGCCGAGCTGAAGGATAACAAATGGTTTTCCGAATGGATAAACGCGGGTGGCGTTGATGCCCCTCCCGGCGGAGAATCAGGTGCAGATTTTGCAGCCCGCGTTTGTGAGGCATTCGAGATGACCGTTGCAGGGCTTATGAAGACAGGTATCACCAGTGCAGTCATCGTCGCCCATGCAGGTACTATAATGACCATACTCAGCCGTTACGGACTTCCTCAGGCGCCTATGAGCGACTGGATGATGGATGGCGGCTGCGGCTATTCTGTTCGTATACATCCTCAGCTCTGGACCAGCGGCAGAGTGTTTGAAGTTTATGATACTCTCCCCCACGACCTTGTTCCCGATGATGAGCAGGAACAGCTTTACCGTATTGGCAGAGAAGCTTCTGGCAAGGCAGGAGAGACTGAAGAGTAATTACGCTTTCTGCTCGGACAAAATCGAGCAAACAATAACAGGAATTACAAATACACCGCCGCTATAATACAATTGCAGGAGGTGAGAACATGGAGTGGATAAGACAGCTGCAGAGCGCTGTCAGCTATATGGAAGAGCATCTTCTTGAGGATATAAACTATGAAGATGCAGCAAACAGCGTTTATATGTCAGGCTATAATTTTCATCGGACATTCAGTCTGATGGCAGGTATGACGGCAAATGAGTATATTCGCAACAGACGGCTGTCACTTGCAGCGCTGGAGCTTCAGGAAACTGATATTTCAGTAATTGACACAGCTCTGAAATATGGATATGAAACACCTGAAAGCTTTGCCAAAGCCTTTTCACGCTTCCACGGTGTGACCCCAAAGCAGGCAAAGAAGAAAGGCACTTCGCTTCGTATGTTCAATCCCCTTGCAATAAAAATTATATTGGAAGGCGGTTTTGCAATGGACTACAAAATCATTTCAAAGGGACCTCAGCGTTTTATCGCTCTCACAAGGTCATTTCCCAACGAAATCATCAATGACGAAAGTGATTTCAGTATTCCTTTATTCTGGGGCGAATGTCATGAAAAAGCTCTTGTTGAGCCCATCCGCAGTCTCCGTCCTGAGGGTAATCGAGACCTTTACGGTCTATGCAGCCCAAAGGAGGATGAAAAGGGATTCTTTGAGTACGGCATCGGCGTTATAATCGACAAGGATACCGATATGTCAAAGGAATCTGAGCTTCTGAGCATGGGTTACTCCATCTGGGAGACTGAGCCTACCGACTATGTTGTATTCAGATGTATGGGCAATGACAGCGACTGCATAACAGAAGCATGGAGCAAATTTTTCAGGGAGTTCATCCCTCAGTCAGGCTATTCCCAGACAGACCTTACCGACTACGAAATATACTTCGAGCGCGGCGAAAGCGGTCTGTTCTGCGAGTTATGGATCCCTGTTGAAAAGAAGTAAATAAACGAAAGGGTTGGCATAATGCCAACCCTTTCGTTTATTTCTTTATAAAAACAATATCTTCAATGAACGCTCCTGTTTCAAGATCATTCACATGGATTATTATTCTATCTGTCAGCTCGCCTTGTCCCTGTGACCACTTTAATGTCCATGCACCATTCTCGCCCTTTTCATATCCGCCTGTAAAGCCTGATATTTGCTCACACCACAAGTCCAAACTGAATATATCATCCCATTCATCAGCAGTTCCTTCGATTCTTATGCTGATTCCAAGGGGTGTTTCTGTAACTGTTGCTTCTCCAATACATACGCCATGCAAAGCGTTTGGATTAATCGGAACATACACAGTCTCAGAGGTAATCGGCGCCTCGGATACAGTAAATGTCAGCTCCTGTTTTGTTTTTCTGACGGAAGGCGCATTGACTGTCACCGTGCAGATTCCCTGCTCCGAAGAAATCTCTCCTTTTATTTCTCCCTGCAGCAGCACCATCATTTCTCCGTCTGACACACGTTCAAACTGTACCATTACCCCTCCAATATCAAACCCATTTTCCGGAAAATTTGCATTTATCTTCATCAGATTCTTATTCTGTGAAGCTGCATATTCTCCCAGCGTCATATCAGATTCCACGCCAATAAAGCCTGTGGGATCATTAAATCCGCAGTCGGTAGGGATAAGCACATAACTGTCCGAACACACAACCCTTATCACCACTGTAACCTCATTCGGATCACACAATGTTTCGGTGACTGCACAGCTCCATTCCTCTGCCTGCACCGAGGTGTCTTGTGTCTGCATCGAGGTATCCTGCTCAACAATATACTCATATGCTTCCTCCGGCAGATTTCTTCCCGATTTCTCAAACAGATCACGGATACCCCATAAATTGGATGCACTTGCAGTAATAAATGTTGAAAGCACCAGACAGGCTGCAATGGCAAGCACAATTAATCTTTTTGTGCTTTTTCCTGAAGGATTCCTATTCATTTCAAACTCCTTTCCCGAAGAAGGCAGCACATCCGGGCTGTGAATAATATTCTCTTCAATATAGCCTGCATCAAGCATGCTCAATGCATCACAGAGCAGCTTTTTATTCATATGATGACCCCTTCTTTCCTTAAATGTTTTTTCAGTTTTTTGCGTAAGCGGAAAAGACGTACCGAAACAGCATGTTCAGTCAGCTTTGATTTTTCTGAAAGCTGAGATATGGAAGCTCCAAGCCAGTATCTCTGTACAAATAAGAATCTGTCGCTCTGCGATAGTCCTGCAAGGAAGCTGTTAATGGTTTCTGCAATTTCATTTGCGCTGTACTCAGATTCCACCTCAGTAATGTCGGGTATGCAGCCTGCAAGCTCATCAAGAGCTGCATCAAAATAACCGTTGCGTTTTTCAGCTGAGTTGAAATCATATCTGTTAAGAGAAATGTTTCTGGCAATCCGACAGGCAAAGGCTCCAAGATACTGCGGTCTGTGCGGCGGAATGCTGTTCCATATCTGAAGGTATGTATCGTTTACACATTCATCAACATCCTGCGGATCCTTTAGGATTCCCGATGACACACTCCTGATTGCTGCTCCGTATCTGACGGTCAGACAATCTATCGCCTGTTCCGAGCGCTCAAAAAACAGTTCCACAATCTCCTGATCCTTCAAATACGCCACCTCCTTTCCGTTACACTTATACAGTAAGTATCTACAATAAAATATCTCACGAAAAAAGAAATTAAACATAACAGACTGATACAGATAGGTTATCTGCATCAGTCTGTTTAATTTCATCAATATCTGTTATCGAATACTCTGGTGGATTTCTTTTCGCTTCTGGGAAGCTCGCCGATTTCAACGGGCTTTACATCTACCATTATTCCGATCTTATACTTGAATCTTTCCTGAATCTCGCTCTGGAGCATATACTTGTTTGCACCCTCAGTGTGCTCAACAAAGAGAGTACAGATATCCTTGCCGTTTACATGGTCAAGCATGAACTGGTACTCGCTGGATGCGCCCTCGATGCCTGCAAGGAGCTCTTCGATCTGGCTGGGGAAGATATTAACGCCCTTGACCTTTACCATATCGTCGGTTCTGCCGAGGATGGTGTCAATTCTCGGGTACTTGCTGCCGCAGGGACATTCACCGGGGATAATTCTTGTAAGGTCGTGGGTTCTGTAACGGATGAGCGGTGCGCCCTGCTTGCGAAGGGTGGTGATTACAAGCTCACCGATCTCGCCGTCGGGCAGATTTTCGCCTGTCTTGGGATCGACTATTTCAAAATAGAGGAAATCATCCCACATATGCATGCCGCATTCATATTTGCAGGAAACGCCGATGCCGGGTCCGTAGACCTCGGTAAGACCATAGATATCGAAGAGCTGAACGCCCAGCTCATCTGCGATTCTCTTTCTCATCTTTTCGCCCCAGCGCTCGGAGCCGATAACACCCTTCTTAAGGTGAATCTTATCCTTGATGCCTCTCTTTGCGATCTCCTCCGCAAGGAGAAGTGCATAGGAAGAAGTTGCGCAGAGAACGGTGGACTTTAAGTCCATCATCATTTTAAGCTGCTTTTCGGTATTGCCGGGCCCCATGGGAACTGCCATTGCACCGAGCTTTTCAGCGCCTGCCTGGAAGCCGATACCTGCTGTCCACAGACCGTAACCCGGGGTGATATGGATTCTGTCCTCATTGGTGATGCCTGCTGTTGCATAGCAGCGTGCAAACATCTCTGCCCAGTCCTGAACATCCTGTGCGGTATAAGGGATTATTACAGGGATTCCTGTTGTACCTGAAGATGAATGGATTCGGACTATCTCAGTTTCGGGTACTGCTGCAAGTCCGAGAGGATATGCCTCACGAAGGTCGCCCTTCCATGTAAAGGGCAGCTTGCGGAAATCCTCTTCAGAGTTGATATTTACATCATAACCCTCAAGCTTCTTCTTGTAGAAGCAGTCAATGCTTGTAAGGTGCTTTAACTGCTCTTTGATTATATTAAGCTGCGTATCTGTCATTTTCATTATATGTCACTCCTAATTTTTTCGCTGACTCAGTAAAGACTATTTATATCTCTCCCTCAGTCACTGCGTGACAGCTCCCTCATCAGAGGGAGCCTTTTAACTGCTAAACTGCTTCTACTGCTCTGAGATTGAGCTCTACAAATCTTTCGGGAAGCATTTTCTTTATTGCGTCCTTGAATTCTTCTTCGGAAATTCCAAGTCTGCCGCTTTTTACTGCGGCTGCAAGCAATACAGTATTAAGCACCTTTGCGCTGCCGCACTTTTCACAGATGGAATCACCGTCAATAACAAGTACATTTTCGGTTTTATCCTTTAAAAATTCTATCTCTTTTTCTCCGTCATAGTCTGAACCGCCCAGGGTTGCAGTTACAGGCTTTACGGCTTTTTTATTGACTATAACGGTACCGCCTTCCTTCAGATAATCCATACATCTGACAGCCTCTGCAGGCTCAAAGGCGATAATAACATCCGCGCCCTTCTTGGGTATCATGGGAGATGCGATCTTCTCCCCCGCTCTCATGTGAGACACAACGCATCCGCCGCGCTGAGCCATTCCGATGGTCTCCGCCGTGCGGACATTGAGCCCCTTTTCCATGAATATAAATGCAAGAAGTCTGGAGGCAAGAACAGTTCCCTGACCGCCTACTCCGCAAAGTAAAATATCGGTCTTCATTCTTATTCTCCTTTCTCGATTGCCTTAGTGGGGCAAACCTGAGCACAAAGGTCGCATCCACGGCAGAGAGAGGGCTCTATCTGCACCTTGCCGTCACTGATTGCAATGGCAGGACAGCCGAGCTCCTTTATGCATAGCTTGCAATTTACGCATTTATCCGCGTTGACTATGTAGGGTGCGTTGCCCTTGCTGACCGCAATACAGGGAGCACGAAGGATAACGGCTCTGACACCTGTTTTATCCATTGCCGCCTTCACTGCCTCAACAGAAGCCTTATGATCAAAGGGATTTACTGTTTCAATATGTTCAACGCCCATTCCGCGAAGGACATTTTCAATGCTGACCTTTTCGGAAATGCTGCCCATCATGGTCTTTCCTGTACCGGGGTGAGGCTGCTGACCGGTCATTGCTGTAGTTGAATTGTCAAGAACCATAAGTACAATATCTGTTCCGTTGTAAACTGCGTTCACAACGCCTGTCATGCCCGATGCAAAGAAAGTTGAGTCACCAATAAAGGAGAAATTCACCGCATCAGGCTCAATTCTGTGCAGACCCTGAGCTATAGTTACATCAGCGCCCATGCAAAGGCAGGTATCTACCATATCAAGAGGCTGTGCGTTGCCGAGGGTATAGCAGCCTATATCGCCGCTGAAAACGGCCTTTCTGCCCTTTGCAGCCTTCTTTACGGCATAGAATGATGCTCTGTGAGGACATCCTGCGCAAAGAACGGGAGGTCTTATGGGAAGTGCGGGAAGCTCAGAGGCTTCGATTGCTCCTTCGGTCAGACCAAAGCACTTATTAAGAACATTCTTTGCAGACTCAACAGTGTTCTCGCCTGCAGGCACGTTATCGCCTGTCAGCTTTCCTCTTATCTTTACGTTAAGATTATATTTGCCGCAGAGATAAACAAGCTCTTTTTCGATAACGGGATCGAGTTCTTCAAATGCAAGAACCTCGTCCACGCTCTGAAGGAATTCCAGTGCAAGCTTTTCGGGGAACGGATGAGGTGTTGCAATTCTCAGAACAGAAGGCTTATCTGCAACTCCTGCAAGGGCTTCTTCCATGTATGCATAGGAAATTCCGCCTGTTGCAATACCGATTTTCGTTCCCTTTTCAAAGCTGTTGAATCGGTATTCGGAAAGGGTGTTTTTAAGCTCTTCATTGCGCTTTTCAATCTTTATATGATTGAGATAGGATGTTCTGGGGAATATGACCCAGCGCATTGTATCCTTTATAAAGCCCTCGGGCGCAGGGAATTCTTTCGGAGAATCATCGATTTCAACCGATGCGCAGCCGTGGCACACTCTAGTTGTCGGACGGAAAAGTACAGGAGTACCCAGCTTTTCGGAAAGCTCAAAGGCATCCATCATCATCTCGTAACATTCCTCAGGTGAGGAAGGGTCAAAGCAGGGAAGCTTTGAAAACTGTGCAAAATGGCGTGTATCCTGCTCGGTCTGAGATGAAATGGGACCGGGGTCATCAGCAGAGACTATTACCATGCCGCCTTTTACGCCCACATATGCAAGACTCATGAGAGGGTCGGAGGCAACATTCAACCCAACCTGCTTCATTGTAACCAGTGTACGGGCGCCTGCATAGGATGCTCCTGCAGCTACCTCAAGTGCTGCTTTTTCATTTACTGACCATTCCACATATACGCTGCCGTCGTTTCTCTTTGCAACTGTTTCAAGTATTTCTGTTGAGGGTGTGCCGGGATAGCCTGACACAAGCCTGACACCTGCATGAAGCGCGCCAAGTGCTGCAGCCTCATTACCCATTAAAAATTTTTTAGACAAGGTATAACCCTTCTTTCAGTGGTTGCTATAATTATTTATTTTAACCTATTTCACTCTGCGTTTCAATAGATTTCATCAAGTTAAAGCAAAAATTACGATTTCCATTATTTCGCTCAAATTACTCAGGATAAAAGGTCAATAATAACACTGAAATCAACGAAAAGTCTGATTTCATAAACAAATTCGGAGGCAAAAGCATGAAAAAGATTTTCTGCATTTTACTGGCAGTTATGCTTCTTTCCCTGTTCACCGCATGCGGCTGTTCAACCGATGCAAATGTTGAAGGCGAAGCCGGCAACAACAGCAGAATGTATGATGACAGCACTTACGACGGCGACAACAACCGTACAAACGACGGCAGCTCCATGCAGGGCGGCGCTTCTGCTGAGTTCGACATCTACGGCGGTGACTCCACTGCACCTTCTTCCAACGGTTCAAGAAGAACCTCTTCCTTTGAAAAAGGCGAGCTTTCACAGCTCGCCTCTCTCATAGGTGCAAATGATTTTACTGTTATTGAAAAGCTTGGAGAAGGTGATCCTTTTACCGTTATTCAAGGCAATACTGCTTTTGTAAGGCGAAGGACATATAAAATGCCTGTATTCGAAACCGAATGCAGTGTTATTCTATCATACGGCGATGACGGACTGATCGAAAATATTGAGCTCTCTCCCCCATACATGCCGGTTATATGGACAATGAACATCTCTAACGAATTCGGTGCAGCTGACAAAATAAGCACCGACGGTCTTGATTATAAATATTATTCTGTATGGCGAAGCGATGACATCAAAATAGAGCTTTCATGCTGGAATGAAAAAATGTCAGTGCAGTTATCAAAAGCATAAAAACAGAGCCGAGCGGATGCCCGACTCTGTTTTGTGTTTATACCGGAAACACCGCAGAAAGCGATGCGATAAGATTTATTGCAGTAATTGAAATTACAGGGGCGATGATTCCGTCTGTCTTCTGGCACGACCAGCAGGCAAGCAGATATATCGGCAGGCGCATGGAAAATCCGATTACTATATCTGCGGCGGAAAGCCCTGAATAATCCTTCCAGTAGAATATGTAATACAGAAGCATTAAGGCAAGAAACACCGTAATTGCAGCGTATCCCAGCCACGAGCGTTTAACCGCAGCAGGGGCGAATACAGCTCCACAGCATACAGCAGATATCGCAGCAGGTGCAAAGATACCTGCGCAGACAATACCGATGACAGGATTCATTCCTATGAGCTCAGTGGCAGAATAGAAAACGGAAAATTCAGCCATCGGGAAAACATCATATATTCTCAGGTTTTCAGCGTGAAACACCTTTAACAACAGGGCGCATATCAGCACTGTTGCTGCCATCAGCCCGATGGTTATCAATATTGTTTTTCCTGTCTTCTTGTTTTTAAGTCTTATTTCCTGAATATCCTTCTTCACCGAAGGAATAATAAGCGCACCAAACACCAGGAAATTAAGCAGATGATAAGAAAACTCCAGCCATAATTCCACTGAGCGACCATTATACAGGTCACGAGTGAGCAACGGCAATGCCGAAGGTATGTAAGCAAAGGACATGAAAGCAAATGCAAACAAAGGAATAATCACTCTGATGCTCGGTTTGTTATACATACGCGGAAACAGTTTTTTCATAAGCTTAACCTCCTTTATTTAGTTTATTCTATCATTTTACAATATAAATTCAATTAACATTTCATTAATTTACTCATTAAATTCTTTATCACTTTTATACAAAAACAGCCACAACTGATGTAATCAGATTAAAGAGCGACAAGGAGAATATCGGCGCCAGGATACCGTCTGTTTTCTGGTATGACCAGCAGGCAAGCAGATGTGCAGGCAGGCGCATGAAAAAGCTGGTCATTGCAAATATTTCGTGGGTTCCGTCGTAATCTCTCCACAGAACATCGTATCTTGTTATCACCAGCAGAAGCAACGTAACTGAAATATACCCAAGCCACGGACGCTTGCATGCCGCCGGTGCAAAAGCTGTGGTGTAATAAATGCATACAATTGCAACAGGAACCAGAACTGTCATACAAAGTATTCCGATAATCGGGTTTACTCTTACCAGCCCCGCGCCCGAATAGAGAACAGAAAACTCCGTCATCGGGAATATCGCAATAACATTAATTGAATAATCCAGCACAAAAGCTGTAATCAGGCTGCATATCACTGCATTTACAAGCATAAGACCTACTGTGACAAGCACCGTTTTTGCAATTTTCTTCTTTCCTACCCTCAGTGCATTGACATCATTTCTGATGCATTTAAACATAAGACCGCCTGTTACCGCAAAGTTCATCAGGTGATATATACACTCGATCCAGAAGTTTTCTGCTCTATTATCCCACAGGTCAAAGGTTGCAATCGGCATGACAAAAGGTATGAAAACAAAGACCATGAACCCGAACAGCAGCACTGCAATCGTATTGCCTGTATTGGGTTTACTGTACATGTGCGGAAATACTCTTTTCAAATTCAACACTCCTGTCACTCTAAAAACCTGAATGGTATTCAACTAAAGCATCGAGGGAAAATTGTAAGCAAATATGCCCCACAATGACGTTACGAGATTAAAAAGGAACAGCGATGACAGCGGAGCCCATACTGAATTCTCCTTCTGGTATGACCAGCACGCAATCAGATGTATCGGCAGTCTCAGCAGGGCAATAAGTAATGTTGTATAGTGGTATCCGCGCCAGAAAATATCAAAGCCCGTTACAAGCACCAGCAGCACTGTCACCATGACATAGCCAAGCCAGGGGCGCTTGCAGCAGAGCGGCGCGAAGCCCGATGCGTAGAACATACCTGTTATTGCAAAGGTTGAAAATATTGAAATGCTGATTGTTCCGAAAATGTTGTTTTCGAGAATCAGCAAACCTGCAGTCTCTGCAACATCAAATTCCGAAATCGGATATATATCAACAGTGCTGATATCTCTGATATTCAGAAGCTTCAACAGCATATCCGCCAGCACTGTTACAATTGTCATCATACCTATTGCTGCCATTACTGTGGATACAAAATTTTTAAACTTCAGTCTGACCTTATACGCAGTGTCTGACATGTGCTCTTTGAGCATAAACGCCATAACAGAGCCGTTGATAACATGGTAAATACCCTCAACCCATGAGAGAAGCTTTGTGTCATCCCATGCCCCGTAGCCTACAATCGGTATTACAAACGGAAGAAGCACAAAACCAAACAGCCAGTACGCAAAAGCCGCAAATACATAACCGCTGCCAATGCGGCTTGTCATTTTAGGAAACAACTTTTTCATAATTTCTCCTCCACTTTACATTGTACCAATAAAAGGAAAAGCGACGGAAGACAGGTCTCGCGTCGCTTTTTCAATCAATCAGAGAGAACCCTTCCACTTACCCCAGGATTTGGGCATAATGGGAGATTCTGCCCAGGTAACCTCTGAAACATCAATTGTTTCGTTGGCTCTTACCTTTCTTGCTACAACTACAGTTCTGTAGTCATCATGCTCGTAGGAACAGGTTGAAAGAGTAAGAAGCTCGTCATCGGTGGTTACTGCAATTGCAGCGTTGGTATCAATTACCGAATGTGCTCTGATATCATTTATAAATGCCTGGAAATTCATCGGGTCGTCAAGAGCATCTCCCAGCTTCATGAAGTTGAAGGAAGGTGTGCCGTTGTTTTCCTTTGCGTCAATCTTCAGAAGAGCAAAGATTACCCACTGACCTTCTTCATAAATGGTATCGAAGGAAATAACAGGATTCTGCTTGTAGAATGCAATATCATCGTACTTGATGAGGTTGTTGAACATCAGACCGCTCTTCATGTGGTGACCGTAGATTACAATATTGGGCTGTTTTACGCCGTATTCAATATTGAGGCGGTAGTCTCCGAAGATAGCGCCGTTTCTGTTGGAATCACCTTCGAAGTCATGCTTGAGATAATAGTCGTTGTTCTTTCCGTCCTTATCCTGGACTACAATGTAGTTGATATCAGTATTGGGAACTGTTATCCAGCCGATGGTATCAGGATATTTTTCAACAAGGTCGGTAAATGCAACAAGTCGGTTCTGGGAATCGCGCTGAACTTCCTCTTCCTCAACCGCAATTCCGCTCCAGATGCCGCCTTCCGCGGTTTCAACTTCCTTGGCATCATAGAACTGAGAGACCTTCTCAAGGTCATTCTGCGATGCTCTGTCCTGCATCTCTCTGTTAAGCAGATATCCGCCTGAACCGAGGAAACCGGCAAGGGCGATTATAAACAGGATTGTTCTGAGGATGTCACCCACGCTTCTCTTGGGCTTGCTGCCTGAGGTTCCCATGGAAGAAGCCCTCCTTCTTGATACTGCTCTGGATGTTCCGCCGCCGGGAGTATCGAGATATACATCGGAGAAGTTTGCGGCTGATTCATATCCCGGCATAAGGTCGGGGAGTGTCTCTATATAGATACGGACAAGGTTCAGTGCATGGGAAGCTGCAACCTGTCTTACATAGTCGCGGTCCATACCGGGCTTCTGGATAAGTACCTTCTTTACCCATACTCTTTCCTTATCTGCAAGAGCAATGAATACAAGACCTACAGGACGCTGCGGAGTACCGCCGCCGGGTCCCGCAATACCTGTTGTGGAAACTGCAAGGGAGCTGCCTGCAAGTCTTCTTGCACCAACCGCCATAGCAGCTGCAGCTTCAGGGGAAACCGCACCGAATTTCTGGATAACTGCGTTGGAAACACCAAGCATGTCTGATTTCTTATTACTTGAATAAGTAGCGGCACCCATTTCGAAAACCTTGGATGCACCGGAAATGTCGGTGATTCTCTTTGAGATAATACCTGCTGTACAGCTTTCTGCAGTGGACAGGGTCATTCCCTTTTCCATAAGCTTCTGCACAACAACCTGCTCAAGTCCGCTTACGTTCATACCGTAAGCATCAGAGCCGAATATCTGAAGAATATCTCTGATAAGAGGTGCTGCAAGGTTACGGGCAGCCTCCTCGGTGTCGGTCTTCGATGTTACTCGAATCTGAACCTCACCGGTGTTTTCAATACAGGTAATGGTGGGATTTCGGCTGTCCTTGAGGTAGCCGAGACGCTCTTCAACCTCATGAACGGAGATACCCATTGAAAATACGCTTATTGTCTGGGAGAAAACAGCACCGTCTGTCAGCTGCTTGAGGTACTGAATAACATAGCTGCGCACCATGGGTACAAGCTCAACGGTGGAGGAAGGCAGCATAACAATACACTGCTTGCTGCTTCGTATTGCACAGCCGGGACACATACCGCTGTCGTTTCTGAAAACAACTGAGCCTGCAGGCATATCAGCCATGGACATGATAATGTCGTTGACTTCCATACCATTCTGCTCGCAGTATTCTTTGATTCGCTTTTCGCTCTTGTCATGACGTACCATCTGCAGTCCCAGCGCATCACATACAGTCTGCTTTGTGATGTCCTCTGCATTGGGGCCCATGCCACCGACAAGAAGGATTACATCGCTTCGTGTCAGTGCCACACTGAGCAGATCGCTCAGTCTGTCGGGGTCAAAGCCGGCGGTGTTCTGACAGTAAATGTTAACGTCAATGTTCGCCAGTTCCTTGACCAGGAAGGTCTGATTACTGTTGATCTGATCGCCTATGAGCAGTTCTGTACCGATGTTGATAAGTTCCGCATTCATTCAGCAGATCCCTCCTTTTTCTTTAACACCGTTAAAATCAATTCATATCGGGGGTTATCCAGATTATTTTGCTGTTCTTTCGTGCTGTGGTCATCATATCGTCAATTTCGAGCTTCTTCTCTGCTTCGAGAACATTATTAAGCACAGGTCTTGTTCTGGGGTGCTTGGGTGTAAATACCGTGCAGCAGTCCTCATAGGGCAGAATTGAAGTCTCAAAGGTGTCTATCTTTCTTGCGATTGCTATTATCTCATCCTTATCCATACCCACAAGAGGTCTGAGGATGGGCATTCCTGCTGCATTGTCGGTACATTCTATTGCCTTGAGGGTCTGGCTTGCAACCTGTCCGACGCTCTCGCCGCTTATCATTGCAGAAGCATTATTGAAGCGTGCAATCTTTTCGGTTATCTTTATCATTATCCTTCTCATAATGATGGTGAAGTACTCTTCAGGCACCGTATCCCTTATAGCCTCCTGCACCTCGGTAAAGGGTACTACATAAAGCTTTATGGGACCGTGCCACAGAGATACCTTGGCAAGCAGATCGATAACCTTTTTCTCTGCTCTCTCGCTGGTGTACGGCGGTGATGCAAAATGCACCGCAAATATCTCAAGTCCTCGTTTTGCCATCATCCATGTTGCAACAGGAGAATCAATACCGCCGGAAATCATTACCGCAGCCTTGCCCCCTGTTCCTACGGGCAGTCCTCCTGCACCTTTTATGGCATTGCCGTGGATATACGCTGCAAAATCGCGTATTTCAACCATTACCACAATATCGGGATTATGAACATCAACAGTCAGGTGAGGGAACTTTTCAAGCAGGAAACCGCCCATTTCCTCACAGATCTGAGGGCTCTTCATGGGGAAGCTCTTGTCGGAGCGCTTTGCTTCCACCTTGAAGGTGGAAACCTCAAGCAGCTGATCTGCAAGGTATTCTTCCGCTGTTTTCTTGATTATTTCAAAATCCTTTTCGCACATTGCTGCTCTTGAAAGGGCTGCGATACCGAATACTCTGGCTGTGCGCTCAACCGCCTCATCCATCATGTCAGGATCCTCGGTCTTTATATGCATGGTAGACTGCGCTCTGCGTATTTCCACGCTTCCCAGAGGTTTCAGTGCGTTCTTTATGTTCTTCATCAGGGCTTCCTCGAAAGTTCTTCTGTTAAGTCCCTTCAGGGCAAGCTCACCGTTTTTTACAAGTATTACTTCGTTCAAGATTTGATCCCTTCCGATCAGTATTTTAGCTTTGAAAGCCCTTCTGCAAGAGCTTCTACAAGAATATCTATATCCTCTTTTGTATTGTGCTTTGAAAAGCTGATGCGCAGTGCGGTATCGATTCGCTTTGCATTAAAGCCCATACCGGACAGCACATGACTGGGCTGTCCCTTTGCACAGGCTGAGCCGCTTGAGCAGAATATTCCGCTGCCTGCAAGATAATGAAGCATTATCTCTGAGCGCACCTTGTTTGTGCTGAAATTGACTATGTAAGGCAGGGAATCCGCTGAAGAATTGACGGTTATTCCGTCTATCTCACCAAGTCTTTCAATGAGATATTCTTTCAGGGATGCCATATACCCTGACATTTCATTTATATCCGGAAGCTCGCGCACCGCTTCGCCGAAGGCTGCAATAAGTGGAACTGCCTGAGTTCCCGGGCGCAGCTTTTTCTGCTGCTCACCGCCGAAAAGCGACGGCAGGATACGGGTTCCCTTTTTTATGTACAGCGCACCTGTACCCTTGGGTCCGTGTATCTTATGAGCGGTAACTGTAAGAAGGTCGCAGCCGAGGGCGGATACCTTCACGGGCATTTTTCCAAATGCCTGCACTGCATCGCAATGGAGAAGCGCAGGAGCCTTTGCTCTCTTTATCGCCCTTGCCGCAGCCTGTACCGGCTGCACTGAGCCGACTTCATTATTCACTAGCATTATCGAGACAAGAACAGTATTGCCATCGACTGCTTCATATATATCATTTTCGGAAACAACACCGTTGCTGTCAGGCTTCAGCTTTATAAGCTCAAACCCCTGCTTTGCAAGCTGCTCGCAGGCTTCAAGCACCGAATGGTGTTCAATCTCAGTTGTAACAATCCTGTTCCCAATCCTTTTTCTGGCTCCGACCGTACCGAAAACAGCAAGGTTGTTGCTTTCAGTACCTCCCGAGGTAAACAGGATCTCCTCAGGCAGAGCACCGATTTTTCCTGCGATTGCCTTCTGCGCGTCAATCAGGTATTGTTCCGCATCCATGCCCTTTGTATGAAGGGACGACGGATTGCCGTAATTTTCTGTCATTGCCTCAAGAGCCTTCTGTGCTGCCGATTCGGAAACACGGGTTGTGGCACTGTTATCAAGATAGACCTCGCGCAAGAGCAAAGCCCTCCCCTGTCAATTATCCGAAATATTATACACCAAAAACCCACAGATTACAAGTTTTCAGCGCTCCATTACGGCACCTCGCCCATATGGCAATAATATTATCAGCTTATATTAACATTTTTCGCAACAAAAGTAAAGTTATCTTTTGTATTTTACATAAAAAACATATGAAATATTATCCTATCCAATTGTTGCGTACACTATTTTTCTGCTTTTTCATAATATGTAGCAAGGCGGATATTTCGTCTTATGCATTTATTTTGATTGGGGCAATTATGATGAAACGTACTTCTTTTGCAATAATCGGCGGTGACGCCAGATTTATCACCCTCACAAAGCTTCTGGCTGACGACGGGCATGCGGTATTCCCGGCAGGTCACGGTGAAGAATTTTCTGCCATTGAAGGTGCTTCCGCAGCCAACGCGATTATCCTTCCCCTACCCTGCTCTGTTGACGGTGATAATATAAACGCACCTCTTTCAGATGCACCCATTCCTTTTGACGATAATCTCATTAAAGCAATCGGCAGTAAACCGATATTCGCAGGAATGTTTACAAGACTCAGAAAAGCCGGAACGGAGCGCTTCAACATCTTTGACTACGGCAAAAGAGAAGACTTTCTTCTGCGAAATGCACAGTCCACCGCAGAAGGCGCTCTGGCGGTGCTTATTGAAGCATCTCCACATTCATTGTTTTCAATGAAGGGACTTATAACGGGTTTTGGAAGAATCGGAAGTGCTCTGCTCAGAATCCTTATTTCCTGCGGTGCCGAAATTACCGTCGCTGCAAGAAATCCCGCTCAGCTGGCTCTTGCGCAGTGCTGCGGTGCAGATACTCTCAACATATCCGAAATCGATAAACATGCTTCGGATTTTGATTTTATTATCAACACTGTTCCCCATCCCGTTATTGGCATCAACTTCATCAATGCCATGAAGAATGAGGCTGTGATGATCGATCTTGCCTCCGGTGACGGCGGCATGGATTTTGAAGCTGCTGCAGCCCGCGGCATAACTGCCACTCACGCTCTTTCACTGCCGGGTAAGTTCTCACCCTGCGGGGCGGCGCTTGACATCAAAAAGACCATATACTCTATCCTTGAGGAGGTTTATGAAATTGATAAATACTAAAATCGGATTTGCACTCTGCGGTTCATTCTGTACCTTTTCTCAGGCTGTCCCTCAGCTTGAAGCCCTTGTTCAGATGGGAGCTTCGGTCACTCCCATAATGTCCCGCACTGCCTGCTCAACAGACACCCGCTTCGGCAAGGCTGAGGATTTTATCAGCCGTATTGAAACTGCCTGCGGCAGGAAAGTAATATGCACTATCGCCGACGCAGAACCCATAGGACCTAAAAAGCTTCTGGATATTCTTGTCATAGCCCCCTGCACCGGTACCACCCTTGCAAAGCTTGCCCTGGGGATAAGCGACACACCTGTTACTCTCGCTGCAAAAGCTCACATGCGCAACGGCGGACCTGTTGTAATTGCCGCTGCAACAAACGATGCCCTTGGAGCATCTGCAAAAAACATCGGTCAGCTTATGAATGCAAAAAACATCTATTTTGTCCCTATGCGCGAGGATGACCCCATGGGTAAGCCCCGTTCCCTGGTTGCGGATTTTTCAAAAATCCCCGAAACCGTATCCGCTGCTCTTGACAATATTCAGCTGCAGCCTGTTTTATTCTGAGTATTAACATTTTATCTCTTGATTTGACGGGTATACTGCTATAAAATCATAGTATCAACCGGCAAAGGAGTGTGCTCACAATGGACGACAGAGCACTTACTGCAGGAATATCCCATGACGGACTCCGCAGCAGACGTGAGATTAAAATTCTGATTTGCTATATCGTAAACAGCTTTGATGAACCCCTCAGCAGAAATGACCTTGTAAAGATCATTCAGCGCGAGGACCTTGCAAATTACTTTGAAACCTGTGACGCGATTGAATCCCTTGTAAACAAGGAAAATCTCAGCGAAGATGCTGAGACGGGAGCTCTGACTGTCACCGAAACAGGCAGGGAAATCGCTCAGTCTCTTTACAAGTCTCTCCCCTTTACAGTCAGAGAAAAGGCTCTGGCTGTGGGTTTGCAGATTGTTTCGCGTAAAAAGTACGAAAGACAGAACAGCGTTGAGCTTATCCCCAACGGCAACGGTTATCTCGTCAAGTGCTCCGTTATGGACGGCGACACCGTTATGATGAGCACCTCTCTTTACGTTCCCGGCGAGGAATATGCCAATGTTGTCCGTGAGCGATTCCTCAACGACCCTGAAACCCTCTACCGCCTGGTTCTCTCACAGCTCACTGACGCTGAGCCTGTTGACTGATTTTTAGAATAAAACGCTCTGTGACGGACAATAATAGTATTGTTCAGTCAAGTGATATCGGTATCTCCCGATATATAAGCGTTTGTGTTGCCTGAACAGAAAAGACCGCACTTTTATGTGCGGTCTTTTTGATTCAGATTATACTCAGCTGTTCGCCCTTTTCCTTTGCACCTGCTGCGGGAATAGCCTTTGCTCTGCAGCGGTCAGGGTCATTTATCATGCCATCGGTATATATGCTCATATCAACGAGGTGAGCATTCTTGCGAAGGGACATGACCTGTATTCCCTGTGTATCCTTTGTGGTCTTCGCGGTAATGGCACCGGTATGGACGATAAGTCTGTGTCCTGTGCTGGAAGTAAGAAGAATCTGGGTATCCTCTGTAATGTATTCTGCCTTTACAAAGGCAAATTTACTGCAGAAGGCGTTCAGCAGCTTCTTACGGTTGGTTTTGGTCTGATATGCGCTCATATCCACCTTTGCAACCTTGCCGTTGTCAAAGGCAAAGAGCATGAAGCCCTCGTATTTTTCAACAACAGCCATATATACTACCTTTTCGCCCTCTTCCATGCCCAGTACAGCCGGTACATACTCACCAAGGACACTGGCTTTGGTATCGGAGAAGTTTGCAGCTCTGGTCTTGTAGACCTGACACTTGCTTGTGAAGAACAGGATCTCTACATTGTTCTTCGTCTCAATCTGACGGATTATGTGGTCTCCTTCCTTCAGCTTATGCTCACCGCTCATTCGCAGGGACAGCGGTGTGATCTTCTTGAAGTAACCCTCTGATGTAAGGAACAGATTGACTGCGTAATCGGGAATCTCTTCCACTTCATCCTCCACATCAGCAATATCCTCGCAGAGTATCATGGAACGACGGGGCTGACCGTACTTTTCGGCAACCTCTTTCATTTCCTTTATAATTATCTTCTGCACCTTTTTATTGGACGCAAGAACGCTTTCAAGCTCTGCAATCTCTTCCTTGAGCTTATCAACATCAGCAATTCTCTTGAGAATATATTCTCTGTTGATATGGCGCAGCTTGATTTCAGCAACATATTCTGCCTGAATCTCATCGATGCCGAAGCCAATCATAAGATTCGGGACAACCTCAGCCTCTTCCTCGGTTTCACGGATTATCTTGATAGCTCTGTCAATATCCAGCAGAATCTTTGAAAGACCCGACAGCAGATGAAGCTTATCCTTAAGCTTTCCGAGGTTGAAATATGTTCTTCTCTTTACACACTCAGTCCTGAATGCTATCCATTCCTGCAGCAGCTCGCGGACACCCAGAACCTTGGGAGTGCCTGCAATAAGAACGTTGAAGTTGCAGGAGAAGCTGTCTTCGAGAGGAGTAAGCTTAAAGAGCTTTGCCATGAGCTTCTCAGGGTCTGCACCGCGCTTGAGGTCGATGGTGATTCTGAGACCCTCTTTACCCTGTTCGTCACGGATATCACTGATTTCCTTGACCTTTCCAAGCTTTACAACCTCTATAACCTTTTCAATTATTGCTTCAATCGAGGTTGTGGGCGGTATCTGAGTAATGTCAATACAGTTTGCACTCTTGTCATAAGAATAGCGTGAACGTACTCTTACGCTGCCGCGGCCTGTTCTGTATATATTTTTAAGGTCGCTCTGGTTCTGCAGAATGAATCCGCCGCCGGGGAAATCCGGTGCCAGCAGGGTAGTCTCGATATTGTGCTCAGGGTCATTGATAAGCGCAATGGTGGTTTCGATTATCTCATTGAGATTGAAGGAACAGATATTGCTTGCCATGCCGACTGCTATACCCAGATTGCTGTTGCAGAGAACGGAAGGGAATGTAACAGGCAGCAATGACGGCTCCTTCATGGTGCCGTCAAAGTTATCCACCATATCGACAGCGTCACAGTCAATGTCTCTGAAAAGCTCAGATGAAATTTTTGCAAGCTTTGCCTCTGTGTATCGGGAAGCTGCAGGTGATGTATCCCTTGAATATGCTTTACCAAATGAGCCCTTTGACTTGATGTACGGATGAAGCAGTGCCTCATGAGCAACGGTCATTCGCACAAGAGTATCATAAATAGCAGCGTCACCGTGGGGGTTCAGAGACATTGTGGCTCCTGCGATTTTTGCGCATTTCTGAATATCGCCGGTGAGCAGTCCCATCTTGTACATGGTGTAAAGCAGCTTTCTGTGTGACGGCTTGAAGCCGTCAATTTCGGGCAGTGCGCGGCTCATGATAACGCTCATGGCATAGGGCATATAGTTGATTTCAATGGTATCGTCTATATTCTGCTCAATAACCTCGCCTGCGCCCTTTATATATCCTTTTGCTGCGGAATTCTCAGAATCCCGAACTGTCTTTTTTCTTGCCATATTTTAGTCCTTTCGGATTTTTATTGTACGTCGGCAAGGTCTATAAACTCACTGCCGTGTTCCGTAATATATTCCTTTCTGCCTGACAGATTGTCTCCCAGCAGAACATCAAACATCTGTGCTGTTCTCTCGGCATCCGAAGGCACTACCTTTATAAGCCTTCTGGTTGCAGGGTTCATTGTGGTGAGATTCATCATGTCCGCATCATTTTCACCAAGTCCCTTTGAGCGGTTGATCTTATACTTTTTCTTGCCGAGATTTCCAAGTATTTCGGCTTTTTCCTGCTCAGTATAGGCAAAATAGGTTTCATCACCCGCTATGATCTCATACAGCGGAGACTCAGCTATAAACACCTTTCCTGCCTCGATAAGCTTCGGGGTCAGGCGGTAGAACATTGTAAGAATCAGCGTTCTTATCTGATAACCGTCAACATCGGCATCGGTACAGATAATTACCTTATTCCATCTGAGCTGATTTATATCGAAGTTCGAAAGATTCTTTGCATGCTTGCCCTGAACATCAACTCCGCAGCCCAGCACCTTGATAAGGTCAGTTATGATCTCACTTTTGAAGATTCGGTTGTAATCTGCCTTGAGACAGTTGAGTATCTTTCCTCTGACAGGCATTATGCCCTGGAAGTTCGGGTCTCTTGCGCCTTTGCAGGAGCCTGCCGCTGAATCACCCTCCACGATGTAAAGCTCGCGCTCATTGACGTCTTTGCTTCTGCAGTCTATGAATTTGGCAACTCTCGTTGTCATATCCATGTTGCTCGTCAGGGTCTTCTTTATCTGCATGCGCTGCTTGTCGGCATGCTCACGGCTCTGCTTGTTTATCAGGCACTGAGCACAGATTTTATCCGCTTCAATGGGATTTTCAAGGAACCATACTTCAAGCTGATGCTTGAAGAACTCAGTCATTGCCTCTCTGATAAACTTATTGCTTATCGCCTTTTTTGTCTGATTGGCGTAGCTTGTCTGGTTTGAGAAGGAGGACACGACAAT
The DNA here is from genome assembly GCA_045604945.1 of Acutalibacteraceae bacterium. Classification (GTDB taxonomy): domain Bacteria; phylum Bacillota; class Clostridia; order Oscillospirales; family Acutalibacteraceae; genus JAISGQ01. The sequence goes on along the minus strand of JAZUPA010000010.1, from coordinate 19,317 downwards.
AACAAGGCAGTCAGCAACATCCTGGAACTTTATGCTGCTTTCGTTCTTTGTATATTTTCCTGTTGCCTTCAAACGATGGTCAATCATGGATGTAAAGGCGCTCTGCACTGCCTTGTCGGGTGCTCCGCCATGCTCAAGCCAGCTTGAATTGTGGTAATACTCAGTAAGACTTACCTTATTCGAAAATGCAAGAGCGGCATTGATGCGCACATTATAATCGGGCTTATCATCTCTGTCACGGCCTCTGCGCTCACATTTCCAGACCTGTACGGAGGTCATACCGTTGTCACCGACTATCTCTCTGACATGGTCTGCAATACCTTCTTTATAAAGGAACTCATGCTTCTTGCCTTCTTTTTTATCATCAAAAATGAAGGTAACGCCTGCGTTGACAACCGCCTGACGCTTCATGACATCGATAAAATAATCTGCAGGTATATCAATGTCGGTAAAAACCTCAAGGTCAGGCAGCCATTTGATTTTTGTGCCTGTCCGCTTGCCTGTAAAGGGTTCCTTCTGCAGTCCGCCGATATTTTCGCCCTTTTCAAAGTGCAGTCTGTATACAAAACCGTCACGGATGACCTCAGCGTCCATGTAGACCGATGCATACTGAGTTGCACAGAGTCCGAGTCCGTTCAGACCCAGAGAAAACTCATAGGTCTCATTTGTATCATTATTATACTTTCCGCCGCCGTACATCTCACAGAATGCAATTTCCCAGTTATATCGTTCCTCGCGCTCATTGTACTCAACCGGGATGCCTCTTCCCTGGTCCGCAATTTCAATGGCGCCATCCTGATATCGGGTTACAGTTATTTTGTTTCCGTAGCCTTCTCTCGCTTCGTCTATGGAGTTTGAGAGGATTTCAAATATCGCATGCTCGCAGCCTTCTATGCTGTTTGAGCCGAAGATGACCTCCGGACGCTTTCTTACTCGTTCCGCACCCTTGAGCAAGGACATACTGTCATTAGAGTATTCACTTTTTACGGTTTTTCTCTTGTTTTCCATGCTGATGATTTCTTTCCTTTTCATTTACTTTTGTCAATATATTTTACATAATTTGTGTTACTATGTCAATATATATACATTATATTGTGTGAATTTGACCTCATTACAGAGCGAAAAAGCGGCTGCAGTGCAGCCGCTCACAGACGCAACTAAACAGGGATGCGATAAAATCGCTCCCTGTTTATGTATCAGATTGCTCTAGGAATTAGCCCTCGAGGTCGAACTCAAGCTTTTCGCCGCAGTTCGGGCACTCCATCTCGCCTGCATTGATCATGTCCTCATCGAGGCAGATTGTCTCGCCGCAGGTGGGGCAGGTTACTTCATAGAAGAGCTCGTCAGCTTCCTTCTTTGCGGGAGCCTCATCAGCTACAGGAGCGCTGCAGCAATCGCAATCGCAGCAATCCTCGTCGCCGTAAAGATCCTTCTCAACTTCGCCGAGATCCTCATCGATAGCATCGATCTGCTCCTGAATCTCTGTAAAGCCGTCCTGAAGGTTTGCTACGTTGTCAACGATATCCTCAATGAGCTCAAGAAGGTTCTTGATAACCTTGGTATCCTTCTTGGAATCATCGAGACCGAGACCCTCTACAAGACCTTTAACGTAAGCAAGTTTTTCGATTGTATTCATGATAATGCGTCCTCAAGAGTTTATCGCTGATTTATTATTTTGCGCGGCCGATGTACTCGCCGACTCTGGTATCGATCTGAATCTTGTCGCCCTCGTTGATGAAGAGAGGAACATAAACCTCTGCTCCTGTCTCAACAGTTGCAGGCTTGGTGGTGTTTGTTGCGGTGTTGCCTGCTACGCCGGGCTCGGTGTGGGTAACAACAAGGTCAACAAAGTTGGGGGGATCAACTGCAAATATGCTTCCCTTGTAGGAAGAAATTCTGCAGGTCATGTTCTCGGTAACAAACTTGAAGTTGTCGCCAAGAGTGGACTCATTGATGGGAACGAGCTCATAGGACTCAGGATCCATGAAATAATAAAGCTCGCCGTCAGAGTAGGAATACTCCATGTCCTTACGCTCGATGAAAGCGGTGGGGAACTTATCAGAAGGGTTGAAGGAACGCTCGACGATACCGCCGGTAATTACGTTCTTGATCTTTGCACGGACAAAAGCTGCGCCTTTGCCGGGCTTAACGTGCTGGAACTCTACGATGGTGAAGACGTTGCCGTCCATCTCGAAAGTTACGCCGTTTCTGAAATCGCCTGCTACTACCATATTATAAAACCTCCAAGTTGTCAGTTGCCATAGTTAATTGTATATTATTTGTGAGAATTTTGCAAGTACATTATGCAAAAATATTTCAAATTCATGAAAAATTAACCTATTTCGAGAAGTTCACGGGGCATATTGGTCAGATTGATGCCGGAATTTTCGGTTTTGTATACCATATTCTCTATTCTGACGCCGCCCTTGCCTGCAAGATAGATGCCGGGCTCGATAGTGATTACTGCTCCGTTGGGAATTTCGCCCTTTGCAGCGGGAGAAACAGAAGGTGTTTCATGAATCTCAACGCCTACGCCATGACCTGTGCCATGACCGAAGTATTCGCCGTAGCCTGCATCGGAAATTACTTTTCTTGCTGCAGCATCACATTCTGCAAGGTTATCTCCGCCGTTCAGTACATAGTCAATAGCTGCCTGCTGTGCGCGAAGTACGGTATTATAGATAAGTTTCTGCTCATCGCTTGCCTTGCCGAAAACGATGGTTCTTGTCATATCAGAGTGGTAGCCGTCAACAACTGCACCGATATCGAAGGTGATAAAATCACCCTTCTGCACCTTGTAATCAGAAGGTACAGCGTGAGGCATGGAGCTGTTTGCTCCTGCTGCGACGATAAGATCGAATGCAATGCGCTCTGCTCCGTTCCGTCTCATGTAGAACTCGATTTCAAGTGCAAGTTCCTTTTCGGAGACACCCTCACGAAGGACATTTTTCATTACATATTCAAGAGAATCCTCTGTTATCTTCTGAGCTTCTCTGATCTTTTCAATCTCATACTCGGACTTTGATACTCTCATTGCGTTAAGAATATCATCAAGCTCCCCTGTCTTTACAAGCTCGATTGTATCAAAAAGCTTTTCATATCTTGCAGCTTCGGAAAGGGTCACTCTCTCGCTTTCGATAAGTGCCTTCTTTATTCCAAGGTCAGAGGCGATCTCTGCCATTGTTTCACCGAGCTTCTTAAAACCGCGCACCTCGCTGTTTGTGATGCTGTTTTCTGCAGCCTCGGTATAACGGGAGTCTGTAGTAAATACGCTCTTCTCTCGGCTTATAACAAGAAATCCGTCAGATGCAGGGAATCCTGTCATATATCTTCTGGAAATTTCCGAAGATATAATCGCTCCGTCAACACCCTCAGGCAGACGGCTCTGGAATTCTTTTATTCTGTCGGCGTATTCCTGAACAAATGTCTTGCTCATGTTTTTCTCTCCTTACTTTATTTTTCCGTCTGATCAGACGATACTGTATGATCTATGCATTTCAAGCATTGCAATGCTGTCGGCGGTCTGAGTTCCTGCGGATTCACAGATTACCGTTGGCGTCATTCCGCGCTTTACTATGCACTCAATTAAGGGCTCCGGTGCAGGACCGAAAACAGAATCTTCAAATGTAAGATGCCGTACCTCTCCGCCCTTTGAATATTCGATTTTTGAAAAATGGATGTGCATATTGCAGATTCGCTCTCTGCCAAGCCGATTTTCAAGCTCATCGAGCACTCGGGCATAATCATCCGCGGTGCGCAGTGACCCCCCTGTGCGGCTGTTGAGATGTCCGAAATCAACGCAGGGAATAAACCGCTCATCGAGAGTGCAGAAGGTAATTACATCTTCAAGGTCGCCCAGCTGATTTATCTTGCCCATTACCTCAGGGCATATATGCACATGACTCAGACCCTGTTCATCAAGAACATTCTGAGCCTTTGCAAAAGTATCGCAAGCCTCAGCCCGTGCCTCTTCCCTGCTCATCTTTGACAGTCCGCCCGGGTGAACAACTATTCTGTCACCGCCAAGCATACTCACCGTCTCAGCACTCTGACGGATGTATTCAACAGAATTTATCCGCTTTTCCTCTTCAGCAGAAGCAAGGGAAATATAGTACGGCGCATGCAGCGAAATCACTATGCCTGAGCTTTTTGCCGCATCCTTTATTATGGCTGCTTTTTCAGCGCTTAAACGAACTCCTCTGCCGCACTGATATTCAAAGGCATTAAGTCCTTTTTCTCCAAGCCAGCTCATGAGCCGCTCAGTGCTTTTTATCTTTTCTGCAGCTGCCGTTTCACACATTCCTGCAGGTCCGAATCTAATTGGCATCCTTCCTCTTCGCTTTCCTTTTATATGATGCGATTACGGGTTTTTCAAGGGCTCTTTTGATTTTGAAAAAGGTTTTGTCCTCAAGCTCATACGGTACTGTGAGCACTGTATAGGCACCAAGAATGTTTCCGCCGATGATATCTGTATATATCTGATCTCCGATAGCTACTGCTTCCTTCGGTTTTACATCTATCCTGCGGCAGGCTTCCTTGAAACCCTTGGCAAGAGGCTTGGCTCCCTTGGCAACAAAATCAAGACCGATTTTTTCTGCAAAGGGCGCAACTCTCTCAGCGCTGTTGTTTGATACTATTATAAGCTTCAGACCGTTATTCTTCATGGATTCTATCCACTCCACAACGCCTTCTGCAGGAGTAGGATTGTCGTGGGTCGTCATGGTGTTGTCAACATCCAGCAAAATTGCTTTGCAGCCCACAGAACGAAAGAATTCCATGTCCAGGTCTATCATTTTATCCACCATAAGACGTGGTTTTAAAAGAGGCATCTTTGTCTCTCCGTTTCCTAACAGAAAAGCGAGCAGAATTATTCTGCTCGCTTTCTTACATTTTGGTAGAAGTCAATTATTTATACTTGCGCTTGCGAGCGGCTTCGGACTTCTTCTTACGCTTGACAGAGGGCTTCTCGTAAGCTTCTCTCTTGCGGACTTCCTGAATGATACCGCCACGTGCGCAGGATCTCTTGAAGCGGCGCAGAGCGCTTTCCAAAGACTCGTTATCTCTTACCTTGATTTCCGATGACATGATTGATTTTCCCTCCCCTCCGCCTTTTCAACACGGGGTGTTAAACTTAGGTCGCTGAGTATTATACTCTATGACACAACAAAATGTCAATAGTATTTTGAGTAAACATTTTTATTTTACGACAATGTTCACAATTTTACCGGGAACATAGATTTCCTTGACAATATTCTTGCCTTCTGTGAAGCTCTTTACGGTTTCATCAGCCTTTGCTGCTGCGAGGACAGCCTGAGCGTCTGCATCGGCTGCAACCTTGACAGTAGCTCTGAGCTTGCCGTTTACCTGTACAGGAATCTCCACTGTCTCCTCAATGCACTTGGATGCATCGAACTTCGGCCACTTCTGCTGGTTGAGCATTCCGTTGTATCCCATGTTCTGCCAGATTTCCTCAGTGATGTGAGGTGCAAAGGGATTGAGCAGCTGGAGGAATACCTTATATTCGTCCTTGGTGATGGTCTTCAGGGATTCAAACTCATTGAGCAGGGACATAAGTGCTGCGATTGCAGTATTGAACTTCAGGTTCTCGATATCGTCGGTGACCTTCTTTATGGTCTTGTGAATGGAAGAAGCAACCTCGGGACGCATACGAACCTTCTGAACATGATCCTGAAGGTTCCATGTTCTGTCGAGGAATCTCTTGCAGCCCTTTACAGAATTTTCCTGCCAGGGTGCTGCCTTTTCAAAGTCGCCGATGAACATCTCATAAAGACGCATTGTATCTGCACCGTACTGTGCAACAACATCGTCAGGATTGATAACGTTGCCTCTGGACTTACTCATCTTGCCGCCGTCAGCTGCAAGGATCATGCCGTGGCTTGTACGCTTTGCATAAGGCTCTGCAGTGGGTACTACGCCGATATCATAAAGGAACTTATGCCAGAAGCGGCTGTAGAGCAGGTGAAGTGTGGTGTGCTCCATACCGCCGTTGTACCAGTCAACAGGACCCCAGTACTTGAGTGCTGCCTTGCTTGCCAGCTCCTTGTCGTTGTGGGGATCACAGTAACGCAGGAAGTACCAGGAAGAACCCGCCCACTGAGGCATGGTATCGGTCTCGCGCTTTGCAGGACCGCCGCATCTGGGACAGGTGGTGTTGACCCAGTCGGTGATGTTTGCAAGGGGAGATTCACCGTTATCGGTAGGCTCGTAGGACTCTACCTCGGGAAGAGTCAGAGGAAGCTGATCTTCGGGGATGGGTACCCACTCGTTGCAGTGGTCACACCATACCAGAGGAATAGGCTCGCCGCAGTAAGGGTGACGGGAGAATACCCAGTCACGGAGCTTGAAGTTGACCTTTGCTTCGCCGAGCTTTTCCTCGGTGAGGAACTCGGTGATCTTTACCTTTGCCTCCTCAACAGAGAGACCGTCGAGGAATCCGCTGTTGACCATTATGCCTGTCTCACAGTCGGTAAATGCCTCCTTCTCAACATCGCCGCCCTTGACGACTTCGATGATGGGAAGGTCAAACTTCTTTGCAAATTCCCAGTCACGGGTATCATGTGCAGGAACTGCCATGATAGCACCTGTACCGTAGGAAACGAGAACGTAATCGGAGATGAAGATGGGGATCTCTCTGCCGTTTACGGGGTTGATAGCCTTGATGCCCTCAAGCTTTACGCCGGTCTTTTCCTTTGCCATTTCGGTACGCTCAAAATCAGACTTTCTCGCTGCTGCTGCCTGATACTCACGGATTGCATCCATATTGGTCAGCTTGTCAGAAAGCTTCTCGATAAGGGGATGCTCGGGAGAAATTACCATGTAGGTGGCACCGAAGAGGGTGTCGGGACGGGTGGTGTATACTCTGAGAGTTTCTCCGAGGGTGGTCTTGAAGTCAACCTCTGCACCGGTGGAGCGTCCGATCCAGTTTCTCTGCTGGAGCTTTACTCTCTCTATGTAGTCGAGACCGTCGAGGTCATCGAGAAGTCTCTGTGCATATGCGGTGATCTTGAGCATCCACTGGCTCTTGACCTTTCTGACAACCTCGCTGCCGCAGCGCTCGCAGACGCCGTTTACGACCTCTTCGTTTGCCAGAACGCACTTACAGGAGGTACACCAGTTAACAGCCATTTCCTTCTTATATGCGAGCCCCTTCTTGTAAAGCTGGAGGAATATCCACTGAGTCCACTTGAAATACTTGGGATCGGTGGTATCGATCTCTCTGTCCCAGTCAAAGGACAGACCAAGCATGCGAAGCTGGCTCTTGAAGCGCTTTACGTTGTTCTCGGTAACGATGGAAGGATGGATGTGGTTCTTGATAGCGTAGTTCTCGGTGGGAAGACCGAATGCATCCCAGCCCATGGGGAACAGAACGTTGTAGCCTTCCATTCTGCGCTTTCTTGCAACGATATCCATTGCGGTGTAAGGTCTGGGGTGACCTACATGGAGACCTGCGCCGGAGGGATAAGGAAACTCGACCAGTGCGTAGAACTTGGGCTTTCTGAAATTGTTCGGTGCGCAGAAGGTCTTGTTTTCATCCCAGATATCCTGCCATTTTGCCTCTATGGTTTTGAAATCATATTTACCGTAACTCATTTTTATCAGCTCCTGTAAGGATTAGTTTTCTTCGGGTTTATATGCATAAAGTGCAGGGTCCAGTCTCTCACCGTCAAGCCAGAGTCTTTCAAGATCATAATACTCTCGGGCTTCGGGGTCGAAGACATGAACTATTACGCTGTAGTAGTCAAGCACTATCCACGAGCGGGTGGTATGTCCCTCAACGTGACCGGGGTTGATTCCCTCCTGCTTGAGCTTGAATTCCACCTCATCGGCAAATGCCTTTACCTGGGTGGAGCTGTTACCTGTTACGATTACAAAGTAATCGGCAAGGGTCGTTACATCTTCCACTCTGATAACCGCAAGATCCTGAGATTTTTTTGAATCCAGTATATTTGCGATCTTCAGTGCGAGTTCTTTTGATTCTATGCTCATTATTTAGCCTCCTTGTGCCAGCGGCACAAATATCTGTTTCTATTATATCGCCCTTGTCAAGATGCAAAAGCGGTATTTACGGACTAATTTTTGATTCGGTATTCTTCGTATGCATCAACTGTGTCGGGATGGACTGTTCCTCCATGCTTTTCGATATCCCGTATGGTGTAGCCAAGGGAATACCTGAGAGCTTCTTCAAGGCTTTCATCAGCCTTTTTACGCATTATATCAACATCTCTGTAGTCTCTGTCAGCGCTTGTGAAATCTGCAATGAAGATCACCTTTTCAAGCAGGCTCATCCCTGCCCTGCCCGTTGTGTGATAACGGATTGCATTTATTACATCCTCATCTGTTATCTTCAGCTGCTTCTCAACATACGCCGCTCCCGACATTGCATGCCAGAGCTTGTGAGTCTTCTCTTCAAGCTCTGTCATGGTCTCTCTCTGGGCAATTATGAATTTATGGGTCTCTTCATCGGTTTCCTTTGTAATATCGTGAAGAAGTCCCGCTTCCTCTGCTGCAACAGGGTCCGCACCGTATTTTCTTGCAAGTCTTACCGCCTCTTCTGCTACTGCAAGGCAATGGCGGTAGCGCTTATCCGAAAGGCGCATGCGAAGAATTTTCTTGTAGTGTTCCCTTTTTTCCGGGCAGAGACAGCTTTTGTAAAGCCCTTTATCTTCAATGAAGCTCTGAACAGATTCTGTTACAAGACCCTCTATGCTCTCTCCTGCGGACACTGCATTCCTGATTGCCGTAGAAGAAACCTCAACTTCAGGCAGGCTGACAACAACGCATCTGCATCCTATGTCTCTCAGTCGTCCTGCTTCTGATTCAAGATCAGCCGTTGACACATCATCACGCTGTACCGCAGCAAAAACCACAAGATTCTTCAGATCATCAAATCTGTACCAGGATTCAAGAGACATGAACATATCCGCACCCATGATAAGGTAAAGCTCGCAGTCGCTTTCCTTTTCAAGAAGCTCTGTTACAGTGAGAAATGTATAGCTTTTTCCCTCTCTGCGGATCTCCATATCGCTGACTCTTGCATGCAAGCCGTAATCCTTTACAGCCAGCTCGCACATCTTTAATCGATGCTGAGCCTTTGTAGCTGACATCGCTTTGTGCGGCGATGTCCCTGTAGGGATGATCAGAATCTCATCAAGCTCCAGTCTTTCCTTCATTGCCGCACAGAGATTAAGGTGTCCCACATGGATAGGATCAAAGGTTCCGCCGTAAATTCCTATGCGATGCATAAATACACTCCCTTTATTTTTTGCGTACCTTGGGCAGCTCTATAACGGGTTTTTCGCTGTTTCTTCTGTAGAGTATGAATTTTCTGCCGATAACCTGTACAACATCAGCACCTGTGACCTCTGCCAGCTCATCAGCTGCTTCCCTTGAAGTCAGAGGAGACGCTTCAAGTGCCTGGCACTTTATAAGCTCACGGGCAGTCAGGGCATCGTTTGCCTGCTTTACCAGTGTCTCAACAATACCGCCTTTTCCGACGGTGAGAATTACTTCGTAATCATTTGCAAGACCTCTTAAAAAGGCTCGCTGTTTGCTAGTCAACATTTTTATACCTCGTTTGTTTTCAAATATTCAGAAAGCTTTGCCGCAAATATACGCAGTGCATTTCCGCGGTGGCTGATTGCATCCTTTTCCTCATCGGAATACTCCGCAATACTGCGTCCGTCATGGCGCATGAATATCGGGTCATAACCGAAGCCGCCATCGCCAACTCTTTCATAACCGACATAGCCTTCGCATTTTCCCTCAGCTGTAAGCTTTTCGCCGTCAGGAAAAACGCAGCATATACTGCACACGAATGCACAGTCGCGCTTTTCCTTCGGTACATCTTTGATATCTTCAAGAAGCTTGTCTATATTGCGTTCATCGTCGCAGGGCTCACCTGCATATCGAGCGGAATACACTCCTGGAGCGCCGTCAAGAGCATCAACACAGATACCTGAATCGTCAGCTATTGAAGGCAATCCTGTATGCTCGCAGAAGGCTTTTGCTTTGATTTCGGCATTTTCTGCAAAGGTAGTGCCTGTCTCTTCAGGGTCGATAGATGTAAAGCCAAGTTCCTTTGCAGTGTAAACTTCCACTCCAAGAGGAGACAGTATCCTCTGAAGCTCGGAAAGCTTCTTTTTATTATTGGTTGCAACTATGAATTTCATTGTTTTCACCTGCCAAAGAGAGATTCTTAAGAGCGCGATCCAACGGATCGCAATGTTCATTAAGCGGGATTTTTAAGGGTCAAGAATCTGCGATTCTCACCCTTAACACCTATGAGGGCTTTACCCCTCAACCCCACCAAAGGACACCGTCCTTTGGAATCCATTATCTATTCTTCGTTTACGTCGAAGAGTGCGCGGGCAAAATCTGCAGGCACGAAAGGCTGAAGGTCGTCTATCTTCTCACCTACACCGATGTACTTTACAGGTACGCCGAGCTCTTCCTTGATTGCAATTACAACACCGCCTCTTGCTGTGCCGTCGAGCTTTGTAAGAACGATACCTGTGATACCTGCGGCGTTCTTGAATTCTCTTGCCTGATTGACAGCATTCTGACCAGTGGTTGCATCAAGAACAAGAAGAACCTCTCTGGATGCATCGGGCAGTTCGCGTTCAATGATTCTGCTGATTTTTGCAAGCTCATTCATAAGACCGATCTTGTTGTGAAGTCTTCCTGCGGTATCAACTATGACGACATCAACATTTCTTGCCTTTGCTGCAGCGATTGCATCAAATACCACAGCCGCAGGGTCTGCGCCCTCAGAATGCTTTACGATCTCGCACTTTGCGCGGTCGGTCCATATCTCAAGCTGCTCAATAGCTGCTGCGCGGAAGGTATCTGCAGCAGCAACAAGCACCTTTTTTCCGCTGTCGCGAAGCTGATTTGCCATCTTGCCGATAGTGGTAGTCTTTCCTACTCCGTTAACACCTATAACAAGAATTATTGAAGGCTTTGTTTCGAGGTTCAGTTCCTGCTCGCCCTCCATCATCTCTGCTATGGTCTCGCAAAGAAGATCCTTTACCCCTTCAGGGTCCTTGGTGCCTGTCTTTTTGACCTTGCTTCTGAGTTCGTCACAGATTTTTGATGAGGTCATTGCGCCGCAGTCTGCGGTAATGAGCATCTCCTCAAGCTCCTCGAAAAGCTCCTCGTCAATCTTTGTGAATCTCTTGAAGAATGAGCCTATCTGTCCGAAAAAGCCTGTAGATTTTGTTTTTTTGAGTCCTTCTTTGATTTTATCGAAAAATCCCATTTTGTGTCTCCTTAGAATTTATAATCCGAGTTTTTCCTCGATTTCGCTGACCTTCAGCTCAAGCAGCTTTGACACGCCGTCCTTCTGCATGGTTACTCCGTACAGTGTCGAACCCTTTTCCATCATGCCGCGTCGGTGGGTTATTGCGATGAACTGGGTCTTATCGCTTATACGCACAATATAATCCGCGATATTGATAATATTGCTTTCATCAAGAGGTGCGTCAACCTCGTCGAGGAAAACAAAAGGCGACGGTGTTACCTTCATGATGGAGAAGTAAAGCGCCATTGCTATGATGGTCTTCTCTCCGTTTGAGAAGGAAAGCATATTGTCAACCACCTTGCCCGGCAGCGTGACATTCATATCGATTGCGCTGTTCAAGGGGTCGGTTTCATCGGTAAGCTTTATCTCCGCAGAGCCTCCGCCGAAAAGCTGGGGGCATATACTGCGGAATGCCTTGCTTATCTCCGCAAACTTTTCTGTGAACATATCCTTCATGCTGGCTGTCAGCTGTTCTATAAGCTTTTCAAGCTCTGCCTTGGAGGTTTCTATATCCTCCATCTGTGTCTTGAAGGTTATGTAATCATTATGCACTTTTATATACTCATCTATTGCGTTGATGTTTACAGGCTCCAGACGCTTCATGGCACTGCGCAGCTCATTGGCGCGCTTCTGCGCTGCCTTGCGGTCTTCCACAGGCTCATACTTTTCCTCTGCTTCAACAAGGGTCATTTCGTACTCTGTGTAGAGTCTTGAAATGATATTGTCGTACTCTGCCTGCTTGTTCTGGCGCTGAGTTTCGCATCTGCCAAGTTCCTTCATGAGAGATGCCTTGCTGTCGCCAAGCTCACCCGAGAGCTTGGTCTGTGCTGTTATCCGGGCTTCAAGTGACATTCTCTCTTCATTGATCCCCGAGACAGATGAACGCATCACTTCAGCTTCGCTTCTCATATTTTCGGCGTTTTCAGTTTCCTGCTGTGCCTTCTCTTCAAGCGCCAGAATTTCGCTTTTCTTCAATTCTATCTCTTTGTTTATATCGTCACGCAAAGTCAGGCGATTGTCCATTCTGGACTTTATCTCCTCGATTGAGTCTTCTATCGCCTCGCACTCCTTGGTGTACGATATTATCTGCATTCCAAGCTCGCCAAGCTCCTCGGAAAGTGCATTTCTTTTATCGCGAAGCTCTCCGCGCTCTGCAGAACTGCCGCTTATCTCACCTTCAAGCTTTTCAGCATCTGCACTGAGGGCTTCTATCTTCTTTTCCTGGTCGGTTATAAACTCGCCAAGAGACTGTTCCCTCTGCTTTGCTGCGCTGCGCTGAGATTCGATGCTGCTCTTATCGCGTTTTGCGTTTTCAAACTGCTCGGAAATTATTCTCAGGCTTGTTCTGAAATCACTGAGATCCTGCTGTGCTGTTGCAAGCTCACCCTGAGCGCCCAGAAGCGCAGCTTCGTCGGAAGCAACCTTTGCAGCAAGGGATTTCTGGATTTCTGCAGCTTCTGCTTCTTTCTTTTCAAGCTCTGCAATCTTCGCCTTAAGCGATTCAATTTCACTTCGTCTGCCCAGAACGCCCGAGCTCTTTGTATTGCTTGAACCGCCCGTCATGGAGCCGCCTGCATTGAACACCTGACCGTCAAGGGTGACGATCTTGAACCGATAGCCGTATTTTCTTGCTATCACATTACCTGTGCTCATATCCTCGGCAATGACAATCTTTCCGAGCTGGTTATCAACAATATCCCTGTACCTGCTGTCACACTTTACTAGCTCTGATGCGATTCCTATAAAGCCGTCAAAGTCTTCAAGTCCGCTCTCTCTGAGCTTGTTCGGCTTGATTGTTGTAAGAGGCAGGAAGGTTGCTCTGCCTGCATTCTCTTTCTTCAGGTGGTTGATTGCAGCCTTTGCGCAGTCCTCATCGTCAACAACGATGTTCTGCATGCCTGCACCAAGGGCAATTTCTATAGCTGTTGCGTACTCTGAATCGACCTCAATAAGTCTTGAAACGGGACCGTGTATACCGCGCAGCCTTCCGTTTGAAAAGCTCTCCATGACCTTCTTTACGCTGTAGGCAAAGCCGCCCATGGTCTTTTCAAGATCTTCGATTATCTTGATTTTACTGCGGCATTCAGCTATCTCCAGCCTGTACCCCTCAGTAACTCCCCTCGCATCCTCAAGCTTTGCCTTCTGCTTGTCCATGCGCATACGATAGCCGCCGACGGTATTGGTCAGAGAGCTTATTTTTTCTTCTGCCGAAGCTATTGCTTCCTCAGTTTCCTGTTTTTCTTTTTCAAGCCGTGCAAAAAGAAGGGCATTTTCTTCTTCTGTTCCCGCAAATTCCCTCTGTCTTTCCACAAGGTCGGCAAGCTGCTCTCTGGCGCCTGCCAGACGCACCTTCGCCTCGGAGAGGGCAATTGCAATCGCATTCTGCTTTGCATTCAGTTCTTCAAGCTGGTCAGAAAAACCGCTTACAAGGGTGCTTAAACCTTCAAGCTCTTCCCTCTTTTTATCCTGAGCAGAAGTAAGGGCGATTATTTCAAGCTTCTTGGCATCCAGCGCGCTGCGCTTTGCTTCGAGCTCCTCATGCTGCTGCTCTTCATCCTGGGAGAAGGCACTGAGCTGCCCTTCAAGTCGGGTTATGTCTGCTCTTGTATGCTCTATATCGTTGCGGATAAGCGCAGCTTCGTTTTCGGTGCGGATTGCCTGTGCTTCAACTTCGGAAGCATTTCTCAGGACATCATCTTTTTTCGCATTGAGCGCGTTGCTCTGCTCCATAAGAGAGACAACCGCCTCTTCGGCACCTCGTATCTTATCCTCAATCTCCTTCAGCTGATTTGAATAAAGGGTGATGTTATAGTCAATATCACGAAGCTCGCTGTTTGATACTGAAAGGGTTGACAGCCACAGTCCAACCTCCACAGATTCACGCTCGGTGCGAAGCTCAAGATATTTTTTTGCCTTTTCCGATTCCTTTTCAAGGGGGCCGTCGCGCTCTTCAAGGTCCGTCAGACGCACACGCAGATGGACAAGATTATCCTCTGCCCTGTCAAGCTCGCGCTGGGATTCTGCGCGGCTGTGACGGTACTTGGAAATACCTGATGCCTCTTCGATTATGGTCCTTCTCTCTTCGCTTCTGGAGTCAACCAACGCTGCAATTTTGTACTGGTCTATCATGGAATAACCGCTTTTTCCAAGACCTGTATCAAGGAACAGCTTTGTTATATCCTGCAGCCTTACAGCTTCTCCGTTGATTTTGTATTCGCTTTTTCCGGAGCGGTAGTAACGGCGCAGAATGGACACTTCGTCACTGTCAACATTCAGCTCTCTGTCACTGTTGTCAAAATTCAGTATTACCTCCGCAAAGCCCTGTGCCTTGCGCTCTGTTGTTCCCTTGAATATTACATCCTCTGTGGACTTTACTCGCAGTGTCTTTGCAGACTGCTCACCCATTACCCATCGCACAGCGTCACTGATATTACTCTTTCCGCTGCCGTTGGGTCCGACGATTGCCGTAACACCTTTGGAAAAATCGATCGTAATTTTATCGGGGAATGACTTGAAGCCCTGCATCTGCAACGATTTTAACTGCATACGTCCACCTCCTTGACTGCTTTGATTTCATATTTTGAAAGATTCGGGTTTTCCCTGACCTTTATTCTTATGCCCATTTCCGAAAGGGTGATCAAATTGCTCTTCTTCTGACCTGTCATTTTTGAGGTCTCACCTCTTGGGACTTCGACAGTATAACTGCCTGCAGAAAGCATTTCCTTTGCCCTGCCAAGATATATCCTGCTTTCGCAAAGCTCCTTGAACGCAGGATGATAGGGTCCTGCGATATATGCTTCCTCAACACTTACGGATGAATGAAGTCCCAGTTTTATGACTTCTATACCCTCATCGCTGAACATGAGCAGAAGCTCCGCGCAGAGTTCCGCTGCCTCTTCAAGAGTCTGCGCTCTGTAGCTGCCCTCTCTGAAAAGCTTTGCAAGATAAGTATTCTCCATTACAACGGTAGGATAGATGCGTACGGTTGACGGTCTGAGAGCTATCAGCTTTTTTGCTGTCTCCAGCGTTCCCTGCGGGGTATCTCCGTACATTCCCGTCATCATCTGAACGCCCAGCTCAAGAGAATGGCTTTTTATAAGCTCCGCTGCCCTTACCGTATCCTCGGCAGTATGACCTCTTCTGCTCTTTCTGAGCACTTCGTTGTCCATGCTCTGACAGCCAAGCTCAATTGCCGTACCGCCAAAGTTCTTGTAGATTTCAAGGATCTCGTCATCCACTGCATCGGGTCTTGTCGAGCAGCGGATGCCCGATATTCTGCCCGTTTCAACATATCTGTACGCCGCCTTCATAAGGCTCAGCATATATTCGCGGTCAATGGCAGTGAAGCTGCCTCCGAAAAATGCAATCTGTGCGCTCCTGAGATTCTCTCCCAGCGTCCTCTCGGCAACGCTCACCGCATTGTCTATATCCTCTGCCGTAATCCTCACGCTCTGCCCTGAAATTGCCCGCTGGTCGCAGAAAACACAGCGGTGAGGGCAGCCTTCATGAGGTACGAACAGTGCAATATTGGCGTGTCTCAATATCCCAGCAGCTTTAACGCTTCGCGTGCCGCATGCTGCTCGGCTTCCTTCTTGCTTCGTCCGCTGCCGCGTCCGACCTTGTTGCTGTTTATGTACACCTCAGTGGTAAATCGCTTGTTGTGGTCAGGTCCGCTTTCCCCTACCAGCACATACTCAAGCTTCTCTTCACCGCTCTGCTGGACTATTTCCTGCAGTGTGGTCTTATAGTCTGTCTTGTTTTTGCTGCCGGTGTGGCTCAGCTCCTCCACAACAAAACCGAGTACAAACTTTCTTGCCTCTTCCATTCCTCCGTCCAGGAATATTGCAGCAATAAGAGCCTCAAAGGCATCTGCAAGAATAGACGGTCTCTCGCAACCGCCGCTGTTCTGCTCGCCCTTGCCAAAGCGCATATAGCTGCCCAGTTCAATCTGTCTTGCAAAGACCGCAAGGGTATCCTCACAGACAAGAGAAGCTCTCAGCTTTGTCAGCTCGCCCTCTTTTTTACTCTTGAAATTTGAAAACAGATACTGACTGACAATGATACTCAGAACAGCATCCCCAAGAAATTCAAGACGCTCATTATTGTGGGTGCTTCTGTGTTCATTGGCATACGACGAATGGGTCAGTGCCGTCTGCAGACACTGTTCGTCATTGAATCTGTATCCTATTGCTTCCTGAAGCTTTTGCATATCCCTGAATTCCACCTTTAAACCGAGCAAACGGTCTTTTTCGTATTTAATAATTTTATATCACTTCAGCATCAATGTCAATCAATATATACTATATTTATTGCAATATTTGCTGTCATCCCGAAGTCTTTTTCAAAGAAACAGGCATTTTATATAAAGAATATAAAAAAATGCGTAGAAAGTATTGTATTTACATTAAAAATGCAGTAAAATATTTCCAAATTATATCATTTTACGGAGGTGCGTTTATGAACAGTGAATTAAATTCGCTTTCCGAAAGCATCCTTTTTACATACAACTGCAAAACCTGTGTTTTTGGCTCCGGGGACCATATCGCTCCCTGGCAGTCAATGCTTTCAGATGGACTGATTTCAGAGGAATCCTCCGCAAAGCTTTCCGCGATTTTCAGCGAAATATGCGCTTCCGATTCTCCCCATGCCGTGTTTCTTGAGATTCTTTACCGCAACCGTCCCATGAGCGTTGGTTTTATCTCTGTCCCAAAGGAATCGGTAAGCATTACTTTCACCGAGCTTAAAGAAGACAACGGCAAAAAGACAGCAGAATTTGACCGTCTGACAGGTCTTCCTAACAGAAAAACCTTCTGTTCCGATATTGATGAAGTATTAAGAAACAATCCTGAAACCGCAGCCAATGGCGGTTTTGCCATGATATTCTTCGATATTCACAGACTGAAAGCCATAAATGACCTTTTTGGCATGGAAGAAGGCGACCGGCTTCTTGTATATATTGCCGACAAAGTACGGCATATTATCGGCAGCAACGGTCTGCTGTGCAGGCTCACCTCTGATAAATATGCTGTTTTTGTCCGCACATCGGAACATTCTGCAGAACACATTGCGGAAATGATCATTAATGCTGTTTCAAGCTTCGATCTGCCCTTTGAGCTTATATGCAATGTGGGTATATATATTACCGGTGCAAACAGCGTTTCTGCCGATAAGATGATCGACAGAGCAAGTCTTGCACAGTCCTCAGTCAAGGGAAGCTACACAAAGAAACTCAACTATTACACCGAAGAGCTTCGCAGTGCAATGCTCAGCGAACATGAAATCACCGGCAGAATGAACACCGCTCTTATCGAAGAGCAGTTTGAAGTTTATTATCAGCCGCAATATGATCATTCCTCAGGCTTTATTATCGGCGCAGAAGCTCTGGTGCGATGGAACCATCCGATAAAAGGGCTCATCTCCCCTGCTTCATTTATTCCTATTTTTGAGAAAAATGGCTTTATAACAAAGCTCGATATGTATGTATTTGAGCATGTGTGCGCGTTTATCCGAAGCTGTCTCGACAGAGATATCAAGGTCGTCCCCATCTCCTCAAACTTCTCACGCCACGATATTTTTCAGGCGAATTTTGCGGAAAAGCTCGAGGAAACACGATGCAGATATGATATCCCCGTAAAGTATCTCCGCCTTGAAATTACTGAATCGGCTATTGTCGGCAGCAGTCAGTATGCCAACAATATTATCCGAAAGCTGCATCAGTTCGGCTATGTTATTGAGATGGACGATTTCGGCAGCGGATATTCATCGCTGAATGTTCTCAAGGATATTGATCTTGACATGGTAAAGCTCGACATGCTGTTCATGTCCGATGAATCCGAGCTCAGCCGCGGCGGCACTATACTCAGCTCCGTTGTCCGTATGGCAAAATGGCTGGGGCTTCCTGTGGTTGCAGAGGGCGTGGAAACTGTCCGTCAGGCAGATTTTCTCAAAAGCGTCGGCTGCAGCTATATTCAGGGGTATCTTTACTCAAAACCTCTGCCTAAAGATGAATACGAAAAGCTTCTCTGCACCGTCGGAACTGCCGGCTTCATGCCCCAGATGAAGCTGATCGATAAACTCAACGCCAACAGCTTCTGGGATCCTCAGTCCCTGGAAACGCTCATCTTCAGCAACTATGTCGGCGGCGCTGCGATATTCGAGTACGATGGAGAGAATATAGAAATTTTAAGGGTCAACCAGAAATATCTGCAGGAAATCGAGGTCAATCTCACCGAACACGAGCTGCTCTCTGCTGACTTTCTTTCATACTTCGATGAAGACAACAGAAATGTTTATTTCAGGATGCTTGACCGCGCAATAGAGACCCTTGATGAGCAGGAGTGCGAAACATGGCGGATTATCACCTCATCCTGCTGTCCCAACGAGGAAATCTGTGTGCGCAGCACCGTTCGCATGATAGGCAAAAGCGAAAACAGCGCCCTGTTTTACGCCATGATTCGCAATATTACCGCCGAAAAGAATCGCTTTGCCGAGATGACAGACATTGAACGGCGGTTCAGGATGGCAAGCGAACAGGTAAATATTTATTTCTGGGAATATACAGTTGCCACAAAGGAAATGCGTCCCTGTTTCCGCTGCATGCGCGATCTGGGACTTCCCGCACTTGTTCCGAACTATCCCGAGCCTGCCATTGAAATGGGGATATTTCCTCCAGAGGTTGCGGATATGTACAGAGACTGGCACGAGCAGATAGCCAACGGAGCATCTGAACTCGAGGCTGTGATTCCGCTTACTGTCGGCAGGGTCCCCTTCCATGTGCGGTACACTACGGAATTTGATGATAACGGCAAACCTGTCAAGGCTTACGGCTCAGCTGCGCTGGTTGTTGACTGAATTAATTGCATAGTAAAAGGCGGCAGATAATCTGCCGCCTTAACTTTTCGAAAAAGCCTGTTCCTATCTCTCCTTGTTCAGCAAAGCTGACCCAAGTGCGCCATTACACAGCCTCTCTCCGTCACGTCTTCGCCGTGCCGCCTCCC
>JAZUPA010000009.1:0-47649 GCA_045604945.1 Acutalibacteraceae bacterium | reverse complement strand
AATAGCAATAAACTCGCCCTTGCTTACAGAGAAGGACACATCATCAAGTGCCTTTACCTGGTTTTCACCCTTACCGTAGGTTTTGCAAAGGTTTTCCACTCTTAAAATTTCCATGTCAAAAACTCCTTTTCGTGGTTTACGAGCTTATTCTATTCTGTCAATATTACAGCACGGTGACTTTAAAATAACAAAAACGTCACTTAAGAAATTAAGGGAGCCGTTTACACGGTTCCCTTATAAAATCTGACGGTAAACCCAGCACCGCCTGCGGGCAGATTTTCTGCCTTTACAGTGCCGTTCTGAGCGGTGATTATCATTCGTGCGAGAGCCAGACCTATGCCGAAGCTGCTGTTGTCCGAATTTTTACCCTTATAGAACCGCTCGAAGATATGGGGCATATCTTCCTTGTCAATTCCGCTGCCGTTATCGGTTATGTTAATCTCTGAATAAAGGGCATTTTCGCTGGCTGATATTTCAAGTCTGCCGCCGTTGGGTGTATGCTCCATGCAGTTTTTCAGGATATTTCCGATTGCCTCCTGAGTCCATGAAACGTCCCCGGAAAAATCACCCTCAGCGTTTATTATAAGGCTTTGTTCGCGCAGCTCTATCGGCACCAGCAAAGGCTCAGCGGTTTTCTCTATCAGTTCTGACAGGGAAACGGTCTCTTTCTTAAACTGTGCCGTCCCTGCATCAAGCTTTGATATTTTAAGCAGTGCGGTGATAAGCCAGTCTATGCGTGAGAGCAGTCTCATCAGCTCATGAGAAAGCTGAATCCTTTTATTCTCGGTAAGTCCTGACTCGGAAAGCTTGTGTACAAGAAGATTGATAGAGGTGAGAGGGGTTCTTATCTGATGGGAAATATCCGCTATTGAATCAGCAAGATAGACTTTGTCGTTTATAAGCTGCTGCTTTTGTTCACGCAGGCGCACTGTCATCTTGTGCACTTCACTTTGCAGAACTCCAAGCTCACCCTCTGAATATCTGTTCAGAGAAATATTATCATCATCACCGTGAAGTATGCGGTCAATATCGGCAGAAAGCTCATAAATACGCTTGTAGCGCAGGTATGTAGTTGTGAAGTGTATCGCTGAAAAAACAGCGCAGAGAATCAGTACAAACACGCCAAATCGCGCATTCCATACAAAGGCGGCAGCTACTGCAATAACCGATGTTACTCCGTAAATCAGCAGTGACTTTTTAACTTCGGGATTTCGTAAAAACTTCATTATGCATCAACCTTATATCCAAGACCTCGAATGGTTTTGATAATTTCTGGGTTCTGCGGGTCATTTTCAATCTTTTCCCGCAGGCGCCTGATATACACAGTCAAAGTGTTGTCGTTGACGAAATCTCCTGCTATGTCCCAGATAGCTTCAAGCAGCTGTGTTCGGGATAATATAACCCCTCGATTGTTGAGAAAAACAAGCAGAAGACGGTACTCAAGCGCAGAAAGATACAGGTCTTTTCCGTTTTTGCAGGCAGTGCCTTTTACGGTATCAACAGTCACATCTCCAAGTCTTATTACGGAGCCTGCACCGCCTGTCAGACGCAGAATGTTTTTGATTCTCGTTACAAGCTCGCGGGGTCTGAAAGGCTTTGCTATGTAATCGTCGGCACCCAGCTCAAAGCCTGTGACAGTGCTGTATTCATCGCCCGATGCAGTAAGAAATATCACAGGAATATTATGCTCTGACTTTATTGCCTTGCAGACAGCAAAGCCGTTGCCGTCGGAAAGAGAAATGTCAAGAAGCACAAGGTCAAACTGCTCACTTTCAATTAGCTTCAAAGCACTTTCCTGTCCCGAGGCACTTTTTACCGAATAACCTTCCGAAGTGAGAAATTCGCTGAGGTTGGCTACTATGCTTTTATCATCTTCCACTAACAGTATATTTGTCATGAAAACACCTGCCTGACGAATATGAGTATATGTCATTATCTTACTTTACTGACTGATTTGTCAATTCCTTTTTCAGGCTCTGTGTGGTTTTGATTGGAAATCTAACTCTTTGTTTCGGTGTTGTGTTTATTCGCTCAAGTACATAATAAATCACCCTGTGTTCTGTATCATGGAGCACAAGGTGATTGAGCTGTTTAGCACTGGCAATCATGTCAGAATTCTATCTCAGATGTATTCGGGATAAAATTATCGGTATCCAACAGCAGAAAGTACTGAATATGATCGGAGATGGAAAGCTTTTTACTGATACCAAGAATCCTGTATTCATAACCATTGATATTGATATGCGATGCTTTTTCTTCAAGAGGCAGAATAGCTGTTGCTTTTTCGTTGCGAATCACAATAACAGATTTGTTATCGAACGTCCCGACGTATTCAAAGATAAGCTTTTGCATAATTGCCACCTCTGAGGAGTTTATCTTGTGTTTATTGATGAATAACGGGCATAAAAACGGCATGAGTATTCTTTGAACTGATTATATCACCTTTATCACTGTATTTCAATTATGCAGATTTCGTGATGAATTAATTATGTGACGCAAAAACAGGTTGAAATTTATACGCTGAAATAATATGATTTGTGTATGGAGGGATTTGGATGATTGAGATGCTTTATAATAGTGACTATGTGAACGATGACGGTCTGTACGCGTTTTCTGATGTGAAAATCGTAAGTGATATTGATTACCATTACGGAAATTTTGGTTTTATGAACGAGGCGGGGGAAATAATAATCCCTGCACAGTATTTGTATGTATCCCAGTTTTCAAACGGATATGCAGTTATATGTACGAAATGGAAAATGGAGAAGGATGGCAGACCGTTTTTCATTGAATTCAATTATATCGATAAAGACGGAAAAGTTGTGTTTGAAAAAGGATTCGCTGAAGCACATGATTTCAACCTGTATGGTGTTGCTGCAGTATGGAAAGGTCCGGATGCAGGCGAGATGTGCCTTATTGACAAGGAAGGAAACGAAATCGAAGGCTCTTCATTTCATGTCATCGGAAATTACAACGAACCTGAAGACCGATATTATTCTTTTAGTTCAAAGGAAGACAATGGCGATTATTTCTGGGGTGCGCCGGTTGGTTTGTATGATACGAAAGAGCGCAGAGTTTTATTTGAAGATGTTTATTCTGATATTGATGTGATCAATGACGATATGTTTCTGGCAGAGGTATACACCGATAAAGGTTGTTTCGATACACAGGAAATATATATAAATTCGAAAGGCGAGCCGATATTTAAGCAGCAGGCAGAAAAAGGCTTCTGGTCAGTGACCGTTCCGGATGAACACGGAGACTCAATTGTATCGGTAGCAGAATATAGGCTTTTGCCCGATAACGCTTCTTCATGGATACCCTTTGACGGCAAAAAATACGAAAGAATAATCCGATATGGAGTAATTGACCAACGAGGAGATTTTATAATCAGTGCTGAATACAGGGAAATAGTCAGAATATCAGAAGGAAAATACAGATGCACAGCCTTTGAAAACGGGGAAGAGGTTGTAATTGATGTGTTGAATAAAAGAATTGATAACTGACTTTCTGTGCTTTGTTGACTTGAAATTCAGCGGATGGTATACTTTGAATGAATTTAATTACCGGAGGAAAATATTATGCCTTTTATCAATGTTATGACCAATACAGCTGTTTCCGAAGAGAAGAAAATCGCTGTAAAAACTGCTCTGGGCAAGGCTATAACTGCCATTCCCGGAAAGAGCGAGAGCTGGCTGATGGTAGGAATCAATCCCGAGTACACCCTTTACTTCAAGGGGGACGACGCTCCTGCGGCGATGGTTGAAGTAAGCGTTTTCGGCGGTGCAGATCCCTCTGCCTACGATAAGCTGACTGCACATATCTGCGATATTCTGAGTGGTGAGCTCGGTATTGACAGTGCAAGAATATATGTAAGGTATACCGAAACCGGCAACTGGGGCTGGAACGGCGGGAATTTCTGATTGAATTCCGTATACTGCAGATAAATCGTAATGTTATGAAAATGACCACCGAATGGGTCGGTGGTCATTTTTATATTATGTAAATCTGAATAAAAAATGCAGGAATATATTGATATATCAGAAACGATGTAGTATAATGTTATAAAATATTATTCTGGATCCCTGCGATTTTTTGTTAAAATGTGAGGGGCGATATTATATGAAGAAAATGATAAAAAAAGAAAATGTGTTTTTCATATTGCTGACAGCGGCACTGATTATTACCATTACTGCAGCTGCGGTGTGCTATTCGTGGATTCAGCACGATAATGAAAAACAGCACAGTGTAACCCTTGCGGAAGGTTCCAGAGATGGAGAATTCTATGTTCTGCCTGATTTTACAGTGACCCTTATGCCTCGCGGCGGTGATTCCGCATCCTGGAACAAGGATCCCATACTGGATGAGGCGGGAAATGAAATCTATGTGCAGAGCCTTGGCACCATCTATGAGCTGACAATGAAAAATACATCGGATGCAAAGATTACCGACTGGGTAATGGAGCTGTACATGCCTGAGTTCCTGTGGCTTAATAATGCATGGAACGGAACACTTGAGTTCCATCAGACCAGCAATGGTGCTGAGCTTGTACAGGAGCTGGATCTGAGAGAGTACAACAGCAAGGAGATTACCCTTGATTATTACATCGACCATACAGGTCCGATGATTCCGATGAATCCTGGAGACAGGTTCATTTATCATCCGAGCAAATCGGACAATGAAATGCCCCTTGACCCTGTTGTGGAAGGCAAAGAAACCAACAGCACTGCAATTGTCGGGTTTATTGTGTATATTCCCGGCAAGCAGATGGGATATGTAACAAATTTTGATAATGCAAGGTTCAGTTATTACCTCCAGAGAAACCCTCTCAGTTCACCGTATTTTATCGTACTGGTGGTGCTTACGGGTGTATGGATCACGCTGCTGATCGCTATGGCGATTTCGCATATCAGAATAAGAAAGCTTCTGAAGCAGCAGAAGCACGACGCAAAGATCATCGAACAGTCAATAAATACCTTTATCAATTTTATTGAAGCCAAGGATCCCAATACAAAGGGTCATTCCGAGCGTGTTGCGAAAATCGCCTATGCTCTGGCGGTTGATATGGGATACAGTCAAAGAGAATGCAACAGGATTTATTACATAGCTCTGATGCACGACTGCGGCAAGATATCCATTCCTGTGGATATTCTCAGAAAGCCCGGCAAGCTTACTGATGAAGAATATGAGGAGATAAAGAATCATACTGTTTACGGAGACAAGATGCTGAGGGACTTTACCTCAATAGACGGCATAAATCTCGGCGTACTGTATCATCACGAGAGATATGACGGAACAGGTTATCCAAAGGGGCTGAAGGGTGAAGAGATTCCCATGATTGCAAGGATTATCTGTGTTGCGGATGCTCTTGATGCAATGAACAGCAACAGATGCTACCGCCCGAAGCTTACAAAGGATGAGATACTTGAGGATCTTGAGTATAACATAGGAAAACAGTTTGATCCCGAAGTAATAGAACATCTTATGAAGCTGATAAAGCACAATGTAATTATTATCGGCGAGTAAACAGGTCAGAATAACAGCAAAGCCGCACAACCTTTATGGCTGTGCGGCTTTAAGTTTATGCATGGTTTACTGTTAGTTGTTTCCGACAAACTCAACCATTGCAGCGGTCAGGCATTCAATGTTGCGCTCGTTGAAAACTGTGTCCTTTGATGTGTGGATGCGGTTCATATAAAGACCGACTATCTTTGAACGGTTAAGGGATGCAACGCCGATGCCGTGCTTGAAATTAGCCTGATCGGAGGGGTAGAATCCGGTTGCACCGATCTCGGGTATCATACCGAAGGCTTTGGCGTGCTTTTCAAAAATTTCGGTGAATTTCTTTCCGAAATCGCTGTTCTTGTCCTTTTTGGTAAGCTTTGCAAAAAGATAATCGCCATCAGAAACGCAGTCAAAATTGATAAGGGGCTTGTTTTTCATGGTTTTTCTGTGCATTTTATTGAATGCAGCAGAGCCCTGAAGACCTGTCTCTTCGTTATCAAACAGCACAAAGCAGACCTTTGAACGCTGCTCGGGGGTCATGGAAAGCATGGAGTTGAGCACGGTTATAACGCCGGAGGTGTTGTCGTTTGCGGTGTGCTTGTTTGCAGGTCCTGCTACTAAAAGCATGAGGAGTACGAATACGGTTATTCCGTAGACAGGCAGTGTAAGCTCCTGAGAAATAAAGTTGCCGCAGGCAAATCCTGCTGCGATACCGATTCCAATGATAAGACCTGTGATAAGAAGTTGATAAAGAAGGTAAATGAAAAAGTTCTT
The DNA here is from genome assembly GCA_045604945.1 of Acutalibacteraceae bacterium. Classification (GTDB taxonomy): domain Bacteria; phylum Bacillota; class Clostridia; order Oscillospirales; family Acutalibacteraceae; genus JAISGQ01. The sequence continues at coordinate 41,370 of JAZUPA010000009.1, read as the reverse complement.
AGGTGTTATAAAATTCGGCAGGATCATCTTAGCGCAGGTATCGTAGTGGGCGGTTACAACAACCTCGCTGTCCTCAGGGGTGGCACCCATGACGATGTTCCTGTTGGAGCCTTTTACCTCGATATTGCAGCTGATGCCGTTTTTATCGCACACTCCTTTTATGTACTCAATAAATGCCGCCTTTTGCTTTGCGCTTTTGCGCACCTGATACTTTTCAAAAACAGTATCCTTGATCTCTGCTATCATTCCTGTTAACTCCTTTCAAAAATCCCATATTTTGTCATAAATTATAACAGCACTGCATGAATGTGTCAATCGCTCTTCTGACTGTTGGCAGCAGACAGAAGCTCCTGTAAATCTTCAGGAGTATCCACATCACGAAGCTCGTATATATCCTGTGCGCTAACTGTCCGAACCTTTTCAGGGTGATTTCTGATAATATGCCCGCCGCCTTTCCCATCGGGTAGAGACAGAAGCTCAGGAAATGCCCATTTCGGAAAGATTACGGGAGAGGCGCAGGTATCATTGAATGATGTTCGCCATATAAATTCACGGTTGTTTTCAAAGGCGAGAGCAAGAGAGGCAACAGTATCCCTTCGCAGAAGAGGCTGGTCTGCCGGGCAGAACATACACCCATCAACACGGCCAACTGCTTCAAGCCCCAGCCTGACTGTATCTGAACGATAAGGAAAACTGTGAAGAATAACTTCGACTTCTCGACTGCAGCAGAGAGCAGCAACATCCTCATGCCTTGTGACAACAACACGCTTTGCAAAGATTCTGTCGGTTGCATCAAGAGCTCTTGCAATCAGCGGCTGTCCAAGAAAATCTGCCATTAGCTTGTTTGAACCAAAGCGGTTTCCAAGACCTGATGCCATTATGACACAGCCTGTATTTCCGAAAGGATTGTCAAGGTCAATGAGAAAAACATCATCTCTGCTGCACAGACCGATAAGAAAGGGGAGAGACTGCTTCCTCACCACGGCAGCCAGTCTCTTATGCTCCATAAGCTGCAGAATGCAGCCGCAGTAATCGGTGCAGTCTGTTTCGAGATATCCTATTTCATCGATTGAAACCCATTGGCTGTCAGAATGAATACAATCATGCAGGATTTCCTTGCCCAGAGAATTGAATCCGTCGGCTATGGGCTTCATTTTATTTCTGTCTCCCGGAAGGGTGCAGTCATGAATCCCGATAACGGTTTCGCGAGAGGAAAGGTTATCCTTCAGATATACCTTCTGACGCGGTACGGAAGTGGTTGTTATTCCGGGCAGAGCGGAAGGAAACAGAGCCTTCAGCAGGGTGGATTTGCCAATTTTTTTGGAACCTGTGATAATAATATGGCGTTTTCCGCTTTTAAGAAAAGAATTCCATATACAGCTCGCTGTTAGCCAGTACGCATGCGTCACGGTATTGCTCATACCTGCAAAGCCACTCCTTTCCCTTTTCGGTAAGTATGCTTCCGCCGCCTGATTTTCCTCCGACAGTTCGGGTGGTCAGAGAAAAACCGAGGACATCCTCGGCTCTTTTCATAAGATTCAGTGCTTTACTGTATGCCATTCCCATCGAAGCGGCAGCAGCACGAAGAGAGCCCGTCTTTTCAACTGCCCTCAGAAGCCGCGCGGGACCTTCGCCGAAAAACTTGTCTCCGTTGTCATCAAGAAAAATTATTCTGGTTATGGCTTTCATATTTCATCCTCTTTCAGCATTACAAGCTGTTTTCTGCCGCTGCGATTTTCGCACCGCATAAGGCTCACAGAGCCGTATATCATGCTTAGCGCCCTTTCCATATCTTCAATGGAATCTGACTTGGGAGACAGGATGCCGAGCACCCTGCCATCAGAAAGCAGCAGGAGCCTGTCGCAGCTGTTAAGTGCCAGAATCGGGTCGTGCAGAGTGACAATAGCGCATCGGTTATCCTTTGAAATCCAGCTGCGGATGGTGTTGAGCATCTGATAACGGATGCGAAAATCCAGTGCGCTTTCAGGCTCGTCAAGAAGCAGCATCCGACTGTCAGACACAAGGGTTCTTGCAAGAATACAAAGCTGTTTCTGACCTTCGCTGAGATGCAGATAATTCTCATTCTCCATTCCTGCAAGCCCTGCTGTTTCAAGGATGCGGATTGCTGTTTCTTTCATTGCAGCAGTAGGGTGCTCCAGTAGCTTCAGTGCAGGGTTGAAGCCCATCAGCACAACATCAAGAACAGAAATATCAATGGATATGCCGCTGCGCTGAGGGATATAGCTGCACAGTCTTGCAATGCTGCGTGGAGAGAGTCCCTCAAGGGTTATTTCCGCAATGCTGCAGATACCGTCATGGGGCAGTATACCGCAGACGGATTTCAAAAGAGTTGTTTTTCCGCTGCCGTTGGCACCGATTATGCCCAGCAGACAGCCTTCTTCAATATCAAAGGATATATCCTCAATCACCTTTCTGCCGCCGTAGCCTGCAGAAAGGTGATTTGCTGAAAACAGTTTCATACTTTCCTCATTTCACGCAGAATAAGAACGATCATAAACGGCGCACCCAGCAGGCTTGTAAATACGCTGACAGGCAGTTCGGATGCAGCGGCGGAGCGTGCAAGAATATCGGCTGCGCAAAGCAGCACAGCACCTGCAGTGCCGCTTAACAGCATAGTGGAGATGCGGTTGTTCTTTGTGATAAGCCGTGCGGTGTGGGGGGCAATAAGCCCGACAAAGCTGATTAACCCTGTAAGACTGACAACCGAAGAAACCACTAAAGTAGCGGTAAGCAGAACGATAAGCCTCAGCTTCCCGACGCTGACGCCGAGCATTCTGGCTTCCCCTTCTTCGGCGGAAAGAAGGATTACCTGACGGTGCAGCAGAAAAAGCACCACCAGACAGATTGTGCAAAGAATAAGATTTCCTGTGATTGAATATATGCTGATGCCGCTGAGACTTCCCATTATCCAGTATTCAATGGATGCGAGCTCGCGCTCGGGGTCAGCGGTTAGCTTCAGACACATCAGGACAGTCTGCGCAAGAGCGTGAACGGCAATACCCGCCAGAACAATGGTTGTGTTTCTGCCGCTTCTGTCAAGGGAGGAAAGGGCAATTGCAAGAACCACAGACACAAGGGCGCCGACAAAGGCGGATGCTGTTATTGCAGCAGCACCTGAGAAAAACAGGATTCCTGCGGCAGCACCTGCACAGGCACCTGAGGAAACGCCGATAATATCGGGGGAGGCAAGGGGGTTGCGGAAAACGGTCTGATAAACAAATCCTGCGCAGCCCAGTGCAAAACCTCCCACAATGCCCATTACCGTACGGCTGCAGCGAAGGGTCAGAAAGACCCTCCACTGCAGTTCGTTTCCTTCCAGCAGTTTTTCGATGCTCAGGGGATATTTGCCGACAGAAAGGCTGACGATAGCCGCAGCCGCAAGCAGCAGAACCGAAGCTGCAATAAAAAGCTTAGTTTTCGCTGTAGGTAAAGCCGTAGAATGTTTCATAGTATTCATCAATCATAGCAGCGCAGTCACTTTCGGAGAAGTAATCGGGATGAAGCTTTCCTGCAAGCCATACAGAACCGAGAATGCCGCTGGGAACAGGGCTGTCCCATGCTTCAGCCTTATTGGGCATCCGGAAGACTTTGCCGTTTTTGACAGCCTTGCAGTCTGCAAGGTTGGGGTCTGAGATAACTTCGTCAACAGTGTAGCCTGCGTCGGATGCGAGAATGATATAGTCGGGGTTCCAGGTAAGCAGCTGCTCGTAGTCGATTTCAACCCAGTATGTATCATCGATTTCTGCAGCAACATTTCTGCCGCCCGCCTGCTCGATCATTGCAGACTGATACATTGCGCTGCCTGCAGTGGAGAGGAAGCTTGAGTTGCCTGCAAGATATACAGAGGGGGTAGCTGCGCCTTCGAGCTTGCTGTCAAGAGCTGCCTGCTGTGCAGCGGAAAAATCGAGAAGAGCCTTTGCTCTGTCTCCTGAGTTTGTTACATCGGCAATGAGCTTTACCATCTCGGTCATAAGCTCCTGATTCTCGGGGTTTACAAGAATGACATCGATACCGAGTCCCTCAAGGGTCTCGGCTGCATTTTTTAGCTTGAGGGGGAGGATTACAAGGTCGGGCTCAAGAGCAGCGCAGCCCTCAAGGTCGAATTCCTTTGCAGTTCCGACACTGGGCAGCTCGATAAGCTCGGGAGCGCTGAGGGAATAGATGGCTCTGCTCTTTGCCTTTGCTTCGATGCCAACGAGTCTGTCGTCAAGGTCAAGGGCGATGAGAAGGCTTGTGGAAATATAGTATCCGCTGACAAGCTTCTGAGGCTCTTTTTCAATTGTAACCTCTCTGCCTGCCTGGTCGGTAACGGTTATGGGGTATCGGACAGCAGTATCAGATGCTGTGATGACGGAATCTGCAGAATCTGTCTGAGAAGGCTTGCCGCAGGCAGCAAGTGCAAGCAGCATGGTGAGGGCGAGTAACAGTGCAATGATCTTTTTCATGGTAAGTCTCCTGTCGTTGTAGTTTTAAAAATACAACGCTATTATATCAAATACACTTTCAAAATGCAATGAAAATTGCTATACTATAACATGATATAAATATTCACGCCCAAAGGAGCGAGGCAATATGGTTACCATTCGTGAATATGTCCGTGCAAAAAGCCTGCAGGAGGCATATGAGCTCAATAAAATCAAAAATAACCGCATCATCGGCGGAATGCTCTGGCTCAGACTTGGCAGGGGCAGTATAAATACCGCAATCGACCTGTGCGGGCTGGGGCTTGATAAAATTGAGGAGACCGAAGATTCCTTTTCCATCGGCGCGATGGCAACGCTCAGGGATATTGAGCAGCATGATGGACTCAATACATTCAGCTGCGGAGCAGTAAGAAATGCCGTAAAAGACATTGTCGGAGTTCAGTTTCGGAATATGGCAACGGTTGGCGGCAGTATATGGGGAAGATTCGGCTTTTCCGATGTGCTGACGGTGTTTCTCTCAATGGACAGCTATGTCGAGCTGTATAATGGCGGGATAATCCCTCTGGAAGAGTTTGCGGAAATGAAGGCTGATAACGATATCCTGGTGCGCATTATCGTTAAGAAAACCAAAACAGAGGTGTCATATGTGTCCGTGCGCAATCAGCGGACAGATTTTCCTGTCATCGCCTGTGCAGTATCCTGTGTCGGCGGTGAATACAGAGCTGTTATCGGAGCACGCCCCATGAGAGCTGTTGTCATCCGTGATGAAAAGGGGCTGCTCAGTAACGGCGTCACTGCAGACAGCGCAAAGGGATTTGCGACATTTGTTTCGGAAAATACGCAGACAGGCAGCAACAGCAGAGGCAGTGCGCAATACCGCACTCATCTTGTAAAGGTGCTGACAGAGCGCTCTTTTCTTGAGCTTGGAGGTGCTGAAAGTGGAAATTAACATCAGATTAAACGGCAGAAAGGTCAGCGGTCATGTTGATGCTGACACAGTGCTTCTTGATTTCCTCAGAGATAAGGGGTGTTATAGCGTAAAGCGCGGCTGTGACACTTCAAACTGCGGGCTTTGTACTGTTCTTATGGACGGAAAGCCTGTGCTGTCCTGCTCCATGATTGCGGTAAGAGCAGACGGGCATGAGATATATACCCTTGAGGGGCTGCAGGAGGAAGCATCGGATTTTGTCGGTTTTATTGCGGACCAGGGTGCTGACCAGTGCGGTTTCTGCAATCCGGGCTTTGTTATGAATACCATCGCCTTGCTCAGGGAGAATCCCGATCCTACAGATGACGAAATACGCGGTTTTCTTGCAGGTAATCTGTGCCGCTGTTCAGGTTACGAAGGTCAGCTGCGGGGTATTCGTGCATATCTGAATTCCCGAAAGGCATAAGGAGGCAGCAATGGAAAAGAGAGAATACAAATCGGTCAACAAATCCTTCAGAAAGAAGGATTCAATGCAGCTGCTTCTGGGAAAGCCTGTATATACTGATGATGTGACACCGAAGGATGCCCTCGTGGTAAAAATCCTGCGCAGTCCCTATGCCAATGCAATTGTTGAGGAGATAAACACTGACATAGCAAAAAAAGTTCCGGGGGTTGTGGATATCTACACCTGGGAGGATGTTCCGAAAACCAGATTTGCAATTGCAGGGCAGACCTATCCCGAGCCGTCACCCTATGACAGACTTATAATCGACCGTCATGTGCGCTTTGTGGGCGATGCTGTTGCGATTGTTGCAGCAGAGGACGAAAAGTCTGCACTCAAGGCAATGAAGCTCATAAAGGTAAAGTATCAGGTGCTTGAAGCGGTGCTTGATTTCAGAAATGCAAAGGATAATCCCGTGCTTGTACATCCTGAGGAAGACTGGGAGCCTCCGCTGGAAGTGGGTGGAGACAATAAACGCAATATGGTTGCAAGCGAGGTCTCCTCAGACGGCGATGTAGATGCAGTAATGGCTGACTGCGATATTGTCCTTGACCGCACTTACCACACAAAAGCCTTCAATCAGGCTATGATGGAGCCTTTTATTTCCTATGCGGACTTTGACAGATACGGAAGACTTCATGTTGTTTCATCAACTCAGATAGTTTTCCATACAAGGCGTATCCTTTCCCGCGCACTGGGAATTCCAAAGAGTAAAATCCGCGTTGAAAAGCCCAGAATCGGCGGCGGATTCGGAGCAAAGCAGACTGCCGTCTGCGATGTTTATCCTGCCTTTGTAGCGATGAAAACTGGCAGAAGCGCTAAAATATGCTACACGAGAGAGGAATCCCAGATTGCAGGCTCACCCCGTCATGAGATGGAGGTGAGGGTGCGTCTTGGTGCTGATAAAAACGGAAAAATCCGCGCTCTTGACCTGTACACCCTTTCCAATACAGGCGCCTACGGTGAGCATGGACCGACTACCGTAGGACTTTCGGGGCATAAATCCATTCCCCTTTACACAGGAAGTCTCGAAGCCTACCGATTTGAGTATGATGTTGTGTATACAAACCTCCAGTCAGCAGGTGCATACAGAGGCTACGGCGCAACACAGGGCATATTTGCGGTGGAATCTGCAGTCAGTGAGCTTGCGGAAAAACTCGGCATTGACCCGACGGTAATCCGCGATATGAACATGGTGAAGGAAGGCATGGTAATGCCTGCTTACTATGATGAAACTGCAAGCGCCTGCGCTCTTGACAGATGCATGGAGCACTGCAGGGAGATGTTTGACTGGGAAAATAAGTATCCTGTCCGCGATATGGGAAACGGAAAGGTGCGCGCTGCAGGCGTTGCAATGGCGATGCAGGGCAGCTGTATTTCGGGTCTTGACGTCGGCTCTGCCACAGTTAAGCTCAGTGAGGACGGAACATACAACCTTCTTATCGGAGCTGCCGATATGGGTACAGGTTGTGATACCATACTTGCCCAGATGGTGGCGGAATGTATGGACTGCAGTGTTGATGACGTAGCGGTTTTCGGTGCAGATACCGATGCTTCGCCCTATGATTCGGGCTCCTATGCATCATCAACTACATATATAACAGGCAAGGCAGTTGAAAAGGCATGCACTGATCTAAAAAACAGAATCTGCACCATAGCCGCAGAAATGATGAACTGCGACAGGGAAGAGGTTGTGTTTGAAAGCAGTAAGGTCAGAAGAATAAACACTGAGCAGTCGGTGTCACTTACTGATATTGCCTATAAATCTCAGCTTTTCAATACCGTTGCTGCAGAAGCAACCGCAATGCACACTTCTCCCGTTTCACCGCCGCCGTTTATGGTCGGTATGGTGGAAATAGAGCTTGACAGGCTGACAGGTCAGGTCGAAATTCTTGATTACATGGCAGTTGTTGACTGCGGTATTCCCATCAATCCTGCTCTTGCAAGAATCCAGACTGAGGGCGGAATCGTTCAGGGAATAGGACATACCCTGATGGAGAATGTAACATATGATGACCGCGGCAGACCCATAGAAGATTCATTCATGCAGTACAAAATCCCCACAAGGCTTGATATGGGCAGCCTCAAGGTGGAGTTCGAACACAGCTACGAGCCCACAGGTCCCTTTGGTGCAAAGTCTATTGGTGAAATTGTTATCAACACCCCTGCCCCTGCAATTGCACACGCAATCTACAGGGCAACAGGAGTATGGCACAGAGAACTGCCCATAACCCCTGAAAAAATAGCAATGTCGGTAGAGAGCTAATTTGTAAGATATTGTCTATGACTTGACATGATTTGTCTTTATGCTTATAATTTAATTGAAGATTTTAGTGTTAATAGGAGGATAACAATGGAGTTTTTAGAGTTTTACAATAAATATAATTATTTGTTTTCACTTGGAGTAACATTATTGATGGCTGTCTTTGGTTTCTTCGCGAATAAATATATGATGTATATAAAAAAAATGAAGCAGAAGAAATTACTTGGGATGAATAACAATCCCATTGAGGTGGTTGCACCTGTCAGACATGGAGAGCTTAACTCTTTTGAATCTGATTATATCACGATTCACGAAGCTGAGTTGTTGTTTGAGTTATCGCAGTCTCTTGTGCTTGCGGATAGATTTGAAAGTCCGAAGATTATTGCTAGTGATGCTATTGGAAAAATGAAGTCTTCCAATAATAGATTCTGTTATGGAAGCTATAAACCAAACTTGTATGTTCGTCATCTTTTTCGTAAATTTTTACCGTCCGTAAAATTTGGGGTAAGTGAAGAGTATTATCATAATCCTGAAAAAGCAGATTTTGTTGATTTATTATGTGTAGATGATACGATTGGCTCGCATTTCATAAAGTACGGTGATAATAAATTCTTTAAGTACTCCGCCGGCGAGGATTATATTATGCTCGTCAGACTGACTGGCAAAGATTGTTTTGGAGATATTAACCGTGGAGTGACACATATTTGCTTTGGTGGAATATCTAGTTCAACATTACTGAGCGCGAGATGCTTTAACGAGCATCAGGATACAGTATATAAGATGTTAAAGCATCATAAAGGCAACTATGCTGTTATTATTAGGTGCAGTGAAGATGGTGATATTGACTTTAAATCATTTGTTGATATAACAAATGATGTGTTCTGATTAAAATTCAAAGTGGGGTGTTGCAGATTATTTTTCTGCAACACCCCACTTTGAATTTTATAGAATAATTAAAAATATAATTGACATAATAGAATCTTTACATAAAAATTTCAAGAAGTTGCATGAATTCCGTCCAACTATTGACCTCAAAATACTTTTTGGTTAAAGGTTTTTCGGAAAGGACAATACTACCCGTGTACCAGATAGCCTGAATTCCTGCAGAGGTAGCAGCATCAACATCGAAGTAGGATGAATCACCTACATACCAAACTTCCGACTTATCTAACCTTGCCTTTGCCAAAGCGACTTCAAAGATACGTTTGCTGGGCTTCCTGAATACATACTCACTTGAGCCTATGAGAAATTCAAAATCACTGCCAGGAACCAATTCTGAAATACGTCTGGATAATGCTTCTTCACCAAATGATAAATTGCTAATAATTCCGGACCTTATGTTCTTTTCATGCAGGAAATGAAGCATACGCGATACATTTGGAGTAGGCTTGCCTGGACAAGCAGTAGACCAAAAAATGTACTCCAATTCACTAAATGAAAGTTCAAATTTAAGTCCACAAAGGTCATAGATATATTTTTGAATATGAAAGTTGTGAAATTCAAACTTTCCCTTCTTGGGATTGTTTTTATCGTATCTTCCGAGTTCACTGTCGATACGATTTGAAATATCTACAATTTGACTGGGGGTGACATTGTTTGGGTTTTGCGTGGCATGAGACAGTATTGCTTCGTAACCTAATATAGGGTTATATGGCGGTTCTTTTACCAAGGTGTTTCCGTAATCGAAGAGTATCATTTTAGGTTTCTTGCACTTAATAAAGCTGTGCACAGGTGCGTCAGGTAGCAGTAAAAAATAATTATCAGATGTTTTTTTTATTATTTTTGCTTTTATGAGCTTATCAAGGATGTACAATGTAGTATCAGGTGAAAAGAATGTATCATTATTAAGCGAATTTAAAGAATCAGTAAAAAACCTGTCATATAATTTATTATGGATGTATTGAAGGTTGTGAGGTTTACGATCATCAAGGGATATAATTGCGCTGATGTACATGCATTTGGAAATATTATTTTTCATTGTTAATCAATTCCTTGCCTGTTTTTAATGATAATGCTTTTTATGATATTATATTAATAGCATATCTTAAGTGAAAATTCAATTAGAAATATTTAATGATATGTTAATCTTAAAATATTAACTAATTTTTAGAATTTCTATTGACCGGAAGATACTACTGCGGTATATAATTAAGATAAATGAAATTTGAAGGAGAACATATTTATGATATATCGTGATTTCAAAGGAAAAAAGCTCGGAATGCTGGGCTTTGGCGCAATGCGCATGCCGACCCTTGAGGATGGCTCCATAGATGAAGCGCAGGTCAGGGATATGGTTCGCTGTGCAATGGAAAACGGCGTTAATTATTTTGATACTGCATATCCTTACCATGCAGGGGAATCTGAGCGTGTGATAGGCAGAGTTCTTTCGGAATACCCCCGTGACAGCTGGTATCTTGCAACAAAATATCCCGGCCATCAGATATTGAGCGATGGCTATGACCCCTCGGTGATATTCGAAGAGCAGCTTGAAAAATGCGGCGTTGAATATTTCGATTTCTACCTGCTGCATAATGTCTATGAAAATTCAATACCTGTCTATATGGACCCTCAGTGGGGCATACTTGAGTATTTCAGGGAACAGAAAAGACTTGGAAGAATAAAGCATCTGGGCTTTTCCACCCACGCACGGACAGAGACACTGAGAGAGTTTCTTGACATCTGCGGCGATGATATGGAGTTCTGTCAGATTCAGCTCAATTATCTTGACTGGACACTTCAGGATGCAAAGGGCAAGTATGACCTGCTGACGGAGAGAGGAATACCTGTATTTGTCATGGAGCCTGTAAGAGGCGGAAGACTTGCCGCTCTCAGCGCTGAGGATGAAGCGATGCTCAGGGGGATTGAACCCGATGCGTCTGTTGCATCATGGGCATTCAGATTCCTGCAGGGACTTCCCAATGTCAGTCTCATACTCAGCGGAATGTCCGATATGTCCCAGATGAAGGATAATATCAAAACCTTCTCTCAGGAAAAGCATCTTACCGAGAGCGAGAATGAAATGCTTTTCGGTATCGCAAAGAGCATGATGGAGCTGGTACCCTGTACCGCCTGCCGCTACTGCTGTGACGGCTGCCCTATGGGGCTTGATATACCGATGATGATTGCGACCTGCAATGAGCTGCGATATTCTCCCTCGGTTAACTCCGCGATGAGAATAGAGTTTATTGATGACAGCAAGAAGCCCACTGCCTGTATCGGCTGCGGTGCCTGTTCGCAGATTTGCCCTCAGGGGATAGACATTCCTGCAGTGCTCAGGGAGCTTTCCGAAAGACTTGACAGTCAGCCCAAATGGGCAGACATATGCCGCCAGAGAGAGGCGGAAGCAAAGGCTGCGCAAAATAGCTGATGCAATGAAAAAGGACAGGAATCTTCTGATTCCTGTCCTTTTGACTTGTGTTTATATCAGTTGTTTTCGATAAATGCCATGACCTGGTCCTTTATCTGCCGCATGCCCTTGATGGTGGGATGTCCGCAGCATTTGTCGATATCGCAAAGCTCAAGAGCATGAACGCCGTAGTGAGCGCAGGCGGCTTTGAGTGCTTCGGCAATTTCGTCCTTGAGCTCGGTGTTGATAATGCAGATGACATTGAGCTCGGGATGTGTTTCGGTGACGGTCCTGAAGAAGCATGATATTGCAGGGAGGACAGAATACAGATCTTCCTCGGCGATATCTGAATACCTGAGCTCTCCGAGAGGCGCATTGCACCAGCTGTCGTTGGTGCCGCCGAACACAATCAGAGTATCAACGTTATTCTTTCTGAAAAAATCTGCTTCACAGAGAAGTCTGAAACGGTGGATAAAGGAAGAGGTCTGAGAACAGTCCTTGTTGTCGTAGCCGGTGTAGCCTATGGTTGAGCCTGACCAGCTGTTGTTGAGCACGAGCTTTGCGCCGGTTTCTGCGAAAAACTGGTACCACCAGGTATGGGATACCCTTCTTACATCGGTATCCTTACGCCAGAATTTGCGGTCATAGTATACTTCATAGCCTTTTGGAATAAAGCCCTTGAAGGTAGAATAGCTGTCGCCGATTATCACTGCGTTTTTGATGTTCATATTTTGCACCTTCTGAAAAATAATATGTACTTGAAACAGCGTCAATATTTTAGCATATATTTGACTGTGTGTAAATTGCAAAGTGCTGTTTTTGATAATTATTTGTTGCATAATGCAGGTTATTGAGTTATAATCAAGAATAAGGAGCAAAAATACTGTTCTATTTCTTTATTGTGATTGGAGGAGAATATATGCCCTGGACATCTTTCTGGATTGCAGCTGTAGTTTTTCTTCTTTTATCGGTGGTTTACGCGATAATAAAGGGTAAATCAAGATATAAGAGCGGCAGCCTGCTTGACCTGAATAAAATACTTTTTGTCGGTGTTGTTGTCTCTTCAGTTATTCTGTTTATTCCGATATATCTTAATGTTTTCAAAGAGAGCAACTGCGGCTTTTTTGAGACGCTTCTCATTTCCGTCCACAATATGATAAGACTGTTTGTTGTTGACGGTGACTACACCTTTATTACCGACAATCTCGTGGGGCTGTCAGATAAGATGTATACCGCATACACTGTGCTGTTTGCGATTCTCTTTGTAATGGCACCGCTGCTCACCTTCGGATTTGTAATGTCCTTCTTCAAGAATGTTTCTGCACAGATCAGGTACAGAACCCATTACAAGTCAAAGGCTTATATCTTTTCTGAGCTCAATGAGAGATCAATTGCGCTGGCATCCAGCCTTTACGATGATGGCGCAAAGGGCAAGGTGTTTGTCTTTACAGATGTTTTTGAAAGTGATGAGGAGAGCACCTTTGAGCTTATTGAAAAAGCCAAGGAGCTTGGAGCAATACTTTTCAAGAAGGATATGCTGGCTGTTGACTTTTCTGTTCACAGCAAGGGCAGTGAACTTAATTTCTTTGCAATAGGCAAGGATCAGTCTGAAAATATCAGCCATGCTCTGAAGATTGCCGACATTTTCAGATACAGAGAGAATACAAATCTCTATCTTTTCTCCACAGGCGTGGATTCTGAAATGCTTATTTCGGGCGCTTTTGAAGCAACAAAATCTGATAAAAACGGAAATCCTGTTGAGCCTGCAATCAAAATCCGCAGAGTCAATGAAGTTCAGTCCCTTATCAACCGTAATCTCTATGAGAAAGGCTACGAGAATATTTTTCAGAGCGCCTGCGAGGATGAAAAAGGCGTAAAGAGAATTTCTGCCGTTATCGTCGGTATGGGTCAGCACGGCACCGAAATGACAAAGGCTCTCTCATGGTTCTGCCAGATGGACGGATATGAGGTTGAGATAAACTGTTTCGATACAGACAAGATGGCGAAGGAACGCTTCACCTCACTGTGTCCTGAGCTTATGTCGGACAGATTCAACGGAAAATACATAGAGGGTGAAGCAAGATATAAGATTACTGTTCACTCTGAGATTGATGCATTTACTTCTACATTTGATGAAAAAGTTGCATCTCTGCCCGCTCCGACCTACGTCTTTATTGCGCTTGGCTCGGATGAGAACAATATCAGCTGCGCGGTGAAACTTCGCGCAATGTTTGAGAGAATGGGCATAAAGCCCGTCATTCAGGCTGTTGTTTACAGCAGCGAAAAGAAGAAGGCTCTCAGAAATGTAAAGAACTTCAAGGGTCAGTCATACGACATCGACTTTATCGGAGATATAAGATATTCCTACTCAGCACAGGTTATCATGAATTCCGACGTTGAGAAGACCGCCCTTGAGAGACATCTGAAGTGGGGCAAGGAGTCTGACTTCTGGAGATATGTCTATAACTATAACTCTTCAATTGCTTCGGCAATTCACAGAAAGATGAAGATCTGCTGCAGAATCAGCGGCGTGGATAAGAATCCTGAGGAGAGGGAAGAGAAGGATAAATGGGCGCTTCGCGAGCTGGAGCATCGCCGCTGGAATGCATATATGCGTTCTGACGGTTACTGCTTTGCAGAAACCAGAAATGATCTGGCGAAAACCCATCATTGTCTTGTTCCCTTTGCGAGCTTATCTGAAAAAGAACAGAAAAAAGATGATGATTGATCAGATGGAGGAATGAATTATGCCAACACAGACAAAGAAGAATCCTGAAAATATAGAAGGTTATATTGATGTACACACAAAGTTTGAGGCTTATACCGGAAATGAGCCTTACCTGTTCATAAGCTACTCCCATAAGGATGTAGCAACTGTATATCCCATCCTTGATGCGCTTTATGACCGCAAGTACAGAATCTGGTACGATGAATCCTGCGAAAACGGCAACGACTTCAGAGACGAGCTTCGTCACCGCATTGAAGGTGCAGAGGCTGTTGTGCTTTTTGTTTCCCAGGCTTCCATGGAATCTCCCTACTGCGGTATGGAGATAATCGTAGCAAGAGAAAACGGAAAGAGACTGTTCCCGATTTATATTGACAATGTAACAGTTCCTCCTGCATTCCAGATACTCCTTGCAAACACCCATCACAGCACCTCTGACAATCTCGACAAGCTCATCAAATCCATGGTCAGAGACCTTCCTGCTGTTACCATGGACCGTCTCACCACTGAAGCTGACCAGCTGAAGAGATGTGAGGATAACGGCGATTCCATCGTTGTAAACGAAGGCATCCGCGAAATCTGCGCTGAGGCATTCAAGGGACGCCGTCAGCTCCATCATATCGGACTGCCTGAGAGCCTTGAGTCTATCGGTCTTGAGAGCTTCAGAGGATGCGTAAACCTTGAGGAGATGGAGATTCCCGACAGGACTGTCAGAATAGGAGAGAGTGCATTCCGTGACTGCACCAGCATGAAGAGACTGAGAATCAAGAACAACTGCATCAAGATAGGCGAGAGAGCCTTTGAAAACTGTGCAGTGCTTGCTGAGGTCGACCTGCCTGAGGGACTTACCGAAATCTACGGCGGTGTTTTCAACAGCTGTAAGAGTCTTAAATACATCGAGCTTCCCAAGAAGCTGACAATCCTCGGAGAAAGCGCATTTTCTGACTGTATTTCCCTTGAGAATATCAGCATCCCCGAGACTGTCACAAAGATCGATGACCTTGCATTCAACGGCTGCACCAGCATGACCAAGATCGAGCTTCATGAGGGCATAAAGAAGATAGGCAAGAGCGCCTTCAAGAACTGCAGAAGTCTCCATGAGGTATCTCTGCCTGCTTCCGTTACAAGTATCAGCAATGCTCCCTTCCGCGGCTGCGAGTCTCTCAAGTCCATCAAGGTAGCCGGCAAGAACAAGCACTACAAGTCCGAGCCCAACAAGCGTGAGGGCAACGATCATGTTCTTTTCAACAAGAACAAGTCTGTTATCATTGCCTATCCTGCAAGCAGCCGTGAGGTTCAGTACGATATTCCCGACAGCGTAACCGTTATCAGTGACTGGGCTTTCTGCGAGTGCAAGAAGCTCAACCGTGTTACAATTCCCGACAGCGTCCATGAGATAGGTGAAGGTGCTTTCTGCAACTGCGTGCTGCTTGACGAGGTAGAGATTCCCGACAGCATCACTACTATCGACGACTGCGCATTCCGCGGATGCACAAGCCTTGAGAAGGTCATAATTCCCAGTTCCGTTGTTGAGCTTGGCTGGGGTCTCTTTGACGGCTGCGAGAACACTGTTACCGTCTACTGCGATGAAGGTTCCCTTATCCAGGACTACTGCATCAGAAACGGTATACGCGAAGCTAGAATATCTGAAAAGGATAATGACTGATGAACACTAAAGAATCTGCAGTAAAGCTTTTTGGAAAGGCTGTTGACTTTGTAAAGAAAAATGCGGTTATGTGTATAGCACTTGTAGCTGCTATAGTAACCAGCTTCATTATTCCTGTAGATAAGGAATATTTAGGGTACTTTGATTATAAGACCCTGACCTGTCTGTTCTGCGTTCTGGCTGTTGTCTGCGCGCTGAAGAACATCAACTTCTTCTATATGCTTGCCCGAAAGGTCGTGCAGATGTTCAAAAACGCCAGAATGAGCGTTCTTGCGCTGGTATATATAACCTTTATCGGTTCAATGCTTATAGCAAATGACATGGCGCTTCTGACCTTCCTGCCCCTTGGATACCTTGTTCTTACCACAACGGGCAAGGAAAAGTACATGGCATTTACGTTTATCATGCAGAATATCGCAGCAAACCTTGGCGGTATGCTGACTCCCTTCGGAAACCCGCAGAACCTGTACCTCTATTCCAAATTCGAGATTCCGAATCTTGAGTTTATGGCAATCATGGCACCGCCCTTTATTCTGTCTGTTGCACTCATCACGGTCTGCTGCATAATCTTTGTTAAGCCTGAGCCCCTGAGCCTTGATGATGAAAAGATAGTGCTTGATCCAAAGAGAACAATACTTTATCTTGCTCTTTTTGCCCTTGCTATTGTCATTGTTTTCAGAGGTATTCCTTACTGGATCGGTCTTATAATCATTCCTACAGTCCTTATCTTCGTTGACAGAAAGGCACTGAAGATGGTTGACTACGGACTGCTGTTTACCTTTGTGTTCTTCTTTATATTCGCAGGTAATATGGCAAGAATCGATGCTGTCAGGGAGCTTTTCTCATCCTTGCTTGAGAAGAGCACACTGCTGTTCAGTACAATATCCTGCCAGTTTATAAGTAATGTACCCTCAGCAATTCTGCTGTCGCAGTTTACAGATAATTATGCCGACCTGCTTGTGGGCGTAAATATCGGCGGTGTAGGTACACTTATAGCATCCCTTGCCAGCCTTATAACCTTCCGTGAGTATGTAAAGCACAACCCCGGAAAGACAGGTTATTATATCGGCGTGTTCTCGGCATTCAACTTCGCGTTCCTTTTCATTCTGACAGGATTTATGTTCCTGCTCAAGCTTTTCTGATAAATAATGTTGAACACCCTCCGCTCGATTTGAACGGAGGGTGTTCAACATTATTAAAGACTTCCGAAGATGGTTTTTATTAATCCGATTACAACGACAAAGGCAGTAATTACAGCAAAAATAATAAAAAGTGTATGAAAGAACTGCCAGTTAAAAACCTCAAAAATAATCAGACTGAGTACAGCCATGACCACGCCTGAGAAGGTTGCTTTAATAAAAGGCGATTCAGTCCAGTCGAAACTTAGAATCCACAAAACAACTATAAGTAAAATAGATATCGCCAAAATAGCTAGAGCAAATTTTGCAATTTTATTTGCAAAATCAAGTCCAATAAGTTCACCGAGAATTCCGAAAACTACAGTAACAATGACAGCACATACAGCAATCATTATCAGATAAGGTTGTAATTTGTCTTTGATTTCTTCCATGATTTCACCTCGATATAGTTACAGCTTTATTGTGTAATCTGAATTGCAAAAAGCATTTGCAGGCATAAGTATATTTTTCTTTAAACAAAGAGATTTTTGGTTTATGTCTTTGATTTCCCACAACCCTATAGCGGGTGACTTTGGTGTAATAGCGCTATATGTAGGATCGTTCCAGTATTTGCAAAACGCACATTTTTTCATATGTTTAATATTAATTACGATTGATGACATTTAATCTTTAACCTCCAATATAAAGTATAATTTGAAAATGAAAAGCAGATTACAATATCCATAGATTATAAATATATTATATCATATATTGCAAAATTATCAATATTAAATATTTATTGTTGATAATTGTAGATAAAATATTAAATCTAATCCCCGGTCTTGTCAGGATAAAACAAAAAGCACACATTCTGACGAAGTGTGCTTCTGTTTTATTGGCCCGCCCGAAGGGATTCGAACCCCCGATCTTCAGAATCGGAATCTGCTGCGTTATCCAGCTGCGCCACGGGCGGATGACTTTTCATATTATATCACTGATACCCTCATATTGCAATCAGATTATTTCGATATTTTTCGTAATACTTAAAGTAAAATTACAACCCAAATGTTGTAATATCTCACAAACCAGTGTGCAACATGTTGTTAAAAATAACGTGAAAACGATTACAAATTAGCATAATGGCAGAAAATCACAACAACGTATTGTATAATTCGAATAAATGAGTATAATCAAAGCATAAAAGAAAAAATCAACAGGAGGAATCCTTCAGATGAAGAAGACTATCGCAAGAAAAGTATACAACACCGATACCGCTACCGAGATCAAGAGAAACTCTGTAAGCTACTTCGGCGATCCCGCAGGTTATGAGGAAATCCTTTACAAGACCGCAAAGGGCGCATATTTCGTATATGGCGTAGGCGGCCCTGAGAGCAAGTACTCCGAGCCCGACATCTTTGTTGTTACCGAAGAAGAGGCTGCAAACTTCTGATTTTATACAAACAGAAACTCCCGATTGCAATTAATGCAGTCGGGAGTTGTTTTTTTATACAAAGAGTGCGCCGGTATCGTCGAGAACCTCGGTTCGCTTTATGAACACATGGGTAAGTTCATGCCCGATTTCGTTCTCAAAGGCCTTTAAAACAAGGCTCGGATTTATATTGTTGATGCATCCGGCAGGAAGGAGCAGCATGAGCTTGGCGACATCTTCTGCATTGACGCTCCATTCGATGATCTGGGGCTTTACATCAAAGGTAGTCAGCTTCTTTGCCTTGGTTTTCTTTTCGACCATTATCTCTTCCTTTGAAAGAAAAGCATTCAGCCTGTCAGCAAGCTCAGGGGCAGTCATGCTGTCATCCACGCAGGTTATCTCCCAGCGGGCAGAAACAATCGCCGTAGGCTTTTTTACGGGCTCTGCAGCCTTCCAGACGGTTATACCATCAGGAAGAGCGTCGTTAAGTCTTCTGACAGCCTCGTCAAGGGGCATATCCTCTACAAAACGGATATCCATTATCTCATAATACCCTGCAGCACCAAGGGAAAGGGGAAGAGCGAAGGTCATATAAGCATGAGGATTGAAGCCCTCGGTGTACCATATAGGGAGTCCTGCTCTTCTGATGCAGCGCGTCATGCATCTTGTAAGGTCAAGATGTGACATATATCTTGAAGGACCGTCCTTGTGAAAAAACATTCTAACATGAGAGAGCATCGCATTTACCTCCGTTGAGCTTGTTTGCACCGCAGCCTGCACATTTCTGGCGGCAGTGGGGAGTAGTCTCGGCGCGCAGAGATTTTTCGTGTTCTCTGATAAGGAATGACTTGCTTATGCCGTAATCAAGGTGATCCCAGGGCAGAATCTCATCATGAGAGCGTCTGCGGTTGGCATAGAATGCAGGGTCAATACCGCAGTCTTCAAATGCCTGCAGCCACTTTTCAATGCTGAAGAAATCAGTCCAGCCGTCAAACTTGCAGCCGAGTTCATATGCTCTTTTAAGCACCGCACCAAGGCGTCTGTCGCCGCGGGCGAATACAGCCTCAAGGAAGCTGGTGTCAGAATCGTGGTAGTTGAGAGTAATTTTCTTTGAAGTCACGCAGGAGAGCAGATGCTTCTGCTTTTCTCTGATAACGTCGATGGTGTCCTGAGGCTCCCACTGGAAGGGGGTAAAGGGCTTAGGAACAAAGGTCGAGGCGCTTGCAGTTACCTGAACGCCCTTGCCCTTGGGCTTGTTGGGGTTGCGGTAGAAGGTATCAACAGCCAGCTGAGCCATTTTTACAATGCCCTCTACATCCTCAAGAGTTTCGGTAGGAAGTCCTATCATAAAGTAGAGCTTGACGCTTGTCCAGCCGCCGTCAAAAGCAGTGCGGCAGGTGTTCACAAGCTCTTCCTCAGTAACATTCTTGTTGATAACATCGCGCAGTCTCTGGGTGCCTGCTTCGGGCGCAAAGGTTAGTCCTCCGCGGCGAACCTTTTTAAGCTTCTCGGTAAGCTCTTCTGAGAAGCCGTCAACACGCAGAGAGGGAAGGGAAATACTGACCTTATCCTTTTCAGACCAGTCGATCATCTCGTCGAGAAGCTCAGGGAGCTTTGTGTAGTCGCTTGAGCTGAGAGAGGAGAGGGAGACCTCATCATAACCCGTGTTCCTGCAAAGGTCGCGGCACTGCCTGTTTATGGTCTCGGGACTCTTTTCGCGGATAGGTCTGTAAAGGAATCCTGCCTGACAGAACCTGCAGCCGCGAATACAGCCGCGGAATATCTCCTCAACAGCTCTGTCGTGTACTATATCAATAAAGGGAACGACAAAGTTATCGGGATAGTACATGGAATCAAGATCTGAAACAACGCGTTTCTTAACGGTAGCAGGAGCATCTCCCTGAGGGGTGACGCTCTTTATGGTGCCATCCTCGTTATAATCAACGTCATAGAGGGAGGGAACATACAGACCGTCGATTTTGCTTGCCATTTCAAGGAACTGTCTGCGTGTAAAGCCTTTTGCCTTGCAATCTCTGTAAAGGTCAAACATATCGATGGATACTTCCTCACCGTCGCCAAGAGAGAAAATATCAACAAAATCAGCAAGGGGCTCGCCGTTGCAGGCGCAGGGTCCACCGCAGACTACAATGGGGTCATTTTCGGTTCTGTCTCTGGCGAGAAGCGGAATCTGACCCAAATCCAGCATAAGGAGAATGTTTGAGTAGCTCAGCTCATACTGGAGAGTGAAGCCTACAAAATCAAAATCCTTTATAGCGTCGCCGCTTTCAAGTCCGTAGAGAGGGATATTCCTTGCACGCATTTCCTTTTCCATATCCTCCCAGGGGGCGAAAACGCGCTCACACCATACATCGGGAATACTGTTATAAAGTCCGTAGAGAATCTTAATTCCCAGATGGGACATTCCTATCTCATATGAATCGGGGAAACAGAAGGCGAAACGGATATTGACATCCTCTGCCTTTTTAACTATACTGCCGGGCTCACCGCCGACATATCTGCCGGGCTTCTGTACCTTCAGCAGGAAATCTTCTACATCTTTGCGAATCATCAGATAACCTCCAATCCCTATAATAATACCGCAGATTGAAGATTATTTCAACGCTCTTTGACAAATTGTTGTGAAAAGAAGAAGGGAAAGTGTAAGCAGGGAGTAGTTGTAAACCGATTTTAAAAGAATCAGAGTGCCTGCGCAGAGAAGCGCCATGAGGAATATCAGGGTGAATATAAAGAGAATAACATCGGTGCTTTTTTCAGAAATCACGCCTTCCAGTGCGGTGCGCAGCACAAGCCCGCCGTCTAAGGGCTCGCAGGGAAGGAGGCTGATGATACAGAGTGCAAGATTTGCGGCGGCGAAGTTTTCGGCAATCGGCAGAAAGCACAGAAACAGCACCGAATTTACAAAAGCTCCCGCAAGCGCGACTGTTATGCAGTTTTTTCGGCTGTGCTCAAGGGAGGGGATATACATTCTGAAGCCCGCAGAGTTTATCTCTATGGCGTTTATTCTGAGCTTAAGCATCAGAGCAGATGCCAGATGCCCTGCTTCATGGCAGAGTGCAGCAGCAAGCCCTGACAGCATTATACCCTTGTTGTCTGCCATAGCGCATATACAAAGCAGAACAAAAAAGTAGAAGCTTACATTTACTCTGCAGCCCAAAATCCTGAAACTCATTGAAAATAGGCTCCAAAATACTGCTCGGGGTCGATTCTTTCGCCATCAAGAAGCACCTCTATGTGCAGGTGCGGTCCTGTTGAATTCCCTGTGCTGCCCACAAGCGCTATTACATCGCCCTGAGTTACCTTTTCGCCCTTCTCGGAAAGCAGCCTGCTGCAGTGCGCATAAAGCGTCTGATAGCCGTTATCGTGGTCAATGATTATGTAGTTGCCGTAGCTCTCGGAAAATCTTGCGGTAGTGACAGTGCCGCCCATGGCAGCGTATATCGGTGAGCCTTCGCCGCAGGCAAGGTCAAGTCCTCCGTGAAGCCTGTATACGCCTGAAACGGGGTTTGTTCGGTAACCGTAGCGCGAGGAGATGTATGCACTGTCAAGGGGGGAGCAGAAGCTTATGGCACCTGCTGCAGAAGACAGCTCCTTTATGTTTCCTGTGTTTGCGGCGTAAACGCTGCTGTCTGAGGGGGATGCAGCAGAGATAAAGGTGTTTTTTGTTTCAGGCGTAACAATAAAGGCTATTGCAAGGGAAAGTATCAGAGCAGCAGGATACATCCACAGCCGAAGAGCTCTCATGGATGGAGAGGATTTTTTGCGCACAGGCTGAAGGTCAATGTAATATATCATACTTTTCACCTCACAAGGATTTTCAGATACCGCGAAAGCTCGGGAGAGGTTATAAGACCGTCCTCAAGCCTTGCTGCTGTAGGTGTGATAAGACCAAGCTCTGTCCTGTTTTCAAGCTCGTACAGTGCGCTGAGAGTTTTGATTGCGCCGAATCGCTTTGCAGGATATTCATAAACCGCAGGAGCCTGAGGAAGTGTTGAGCGCACATGCAGCGCCTGACGCTGATTTCTTGCAGGTGAGAAAAGCAGTGCGTTTTTGCCTGCAACCGCATTGCCGTATCTGTCCCTTGGTGCAATTATCATCTGACAGGGAGCAAAGATGTCTTCATTTTTGCCGCAGACTACTGCAGCACCGAATCTGTCCATAATGCTCTGTGCGTATTCTTCGCTGCATTCATCGCATAATATGCGTATTTCCCTTGCTCGCTCGGGAATACATTCAGGTATCGTGCTGTCCTCAGGATAGATTCCGACAGTCAGGGCAGAGGGAGGAATATCAGCATTTATCAGTACATTTACAGCTATATTTTCCATCAGCAGCGAAGGCAGAATCTCAGGCTCAAAGGGTCTTATGCTGCTGTCCTTCGGGCAGCGCAGTCCTCTTGGCAGCAGCCAGTCGCGAGCCTGAGTGATTCCCTCAAGCCCTTTCCAGTTTATGCCCCTGACATGCTCACGGTGGGTGACCGAAACCATCTGAACATCTCCCGCCAGAAAAAGCTGCGCAGAAAGCTTTCTCGGAGCAAAACGGTCGAATTTTTTAAAAAATGAGAGTCTCTCATCAGGTACAATTTCAAGCATTGCAATCATATATTTTCACCTCCCTGCAAATATATGCCTGATATCAGGAAATAATATCATTGAGGTGATAAAAATGGATGCAGAAAATAAAAAGCGGGTCAATGTAGTGGTAAGAAGACTTCCGAGGACTTCAAGGAGCGTTGTGCCTGAAATGGTGTCAGTGATGCGAAATCAGAGCGCTCACGGAGTGCCCAGCGATGTCACTGGGAGCTATACGGGTAACCCAATAGACGATGAGGTGCCCGTACAGGATGTGGACGATTTATAAAAAACATCCCCACCGATTAGCTGTCGGTGGGGATGTTTTAAGGTAAGAAGTAATAGTGAATAGTGAAGGGGCGTCAAGCCGCCTGAGTATAGAATAAATTATCAGTTATAAGACTATTCTCATAAAAGCACAGCAGCCCATTTCGTTCGCTTCGGTAAAGCCCAGGGACTTATAGAACGAAACTGTTTTTTCGGTGCTGTCTGTCATAAGACACATCTGATATACACCCTCAAAACGATCCATGATGCTTTTTATAAGTGCAGTACCAACGCCCTGCCGCTGGTATTCGGGCAGCACTAAAATGTCCTGAATATAAAGGATGGAAGCACCGTCGCCCACAGCGCGTATTATGCCGATAAGCTTGTTGTCGTCATAGGCACCGAGAACAGCCAGAGAGTTTTCGAAGGCTGATTTCAGCATCTGAGGATTCTGGGTGTAGTTGGTCCAACCAACGCTGCTGTACAGGGGGAGTATTTCGCTTTCATTATAATTTGAATATTCAGATATTGAGTATTTCATTACTTCTTCATGCAGTTGAGGATAACTGCCTTGATTGTATGCATTCTGTTTTCCGCCTCGTCAAAGACGATGGATGCAGGAGACTCAAAGACTTCGTTTGTAACTTCCATTTCCTCAATGCCGTACTTTGCGAAAATCTCGCGTGCAACGGTGGTGTTCTGGTCGTGGAAGGAGGGCAGGCAGTGCATGAATACTGCACCCTCGTTTGCCATTGCCATCTTTGCGGAATCAACCCTGTAGGGGGTGAGCAGCTTGATTCTCTCTTCCCATACGCTGTCGGGCTCGCCCATGGAGACCCATATATCAGTGTAGAGTACATCTGCGCCCTTTGTTGCAGCTTCAATGTCTTCGGTAAGGGTAATTGTGCAGCCGTTTTCGGCAGCAATTGCCTGAGCCTTCTCAACAAGCTCAGGAGCGGGGAACAGCTCCTTGGGAGCGCAGGCGGTGAAGTTGAGACCCATCTTTGCGCAGCCGATCATGAGAGAGTTGCCCATGTTGAAGCGTGCATCGCCGTAGTAGGTCATGTTGATGCCCTTGAGATGACCGAAATGCTCTTCGATGGTGAGCAGGTCAGCGAGAATCTGTGTGGGGTGGAACTGGTCGGTAAGACCGTTGAAAACGGGAACGCCCGAGTATTTTGCAAGGTCTTCGACAATAGACTGGTCATAACCCCTGTACTCGATGCAGTCGTACATTCTGCCGAGAACGCGGGCGGTATCGGCAAGGCTTTCCTTTTTGCCCATCTGAGAAGCACCGGGGTCAAGGAAGGTAACGCCCATTCCGAGATCCATGCCTGCGACCTCAAAGGCGCAGCGGGTACGGGTGCTGGTCTTTTCAAAAAGGAGAACCATGTTCTTGCCCTCAAGATGCTTGTGGGGGATGCCTGCCTTCTTCTGCTTTTTAAGCTCGATGGCGGTGTCAAGAAATGCTCTTATTTCCTCAGAGGAAAAGTCAAGAAGCTTGAGAAAGCTGTTTTTGTATTCGGGATGCATAATTAGTCGCTCCAATCTGTATATGTGAATATTTATTCATTTCTTTTGAAATATTATACACCGTTAAGAGCTTGTTGTCAAGCAAATTTCGGGAATGTGTGATGCTATTGCCATCGTAAACAGATTGTGATATAATTGTATCGGAATTTTGGATAAGGAGTGTAAGGGGATGCTGGAGTATTATACAGACCTTGATGTGCATACAACCGAAGAAGAGCTTGTAAACAGTATACATGTATACCTTTTACACAATGGCTATAAGTGGGGGAAAAGCAAGAAAAACAGGCGATATGTGCGCTCCTTGCCCAAAGGGGAATTTTTTACCACCCGCAATTCCTTTGAGCCCGATATTGAGGTTGGATATTTCAAGGGGAAAATACGGCTGTTCTGGAAGCTTCATCTATCGGTGAAGGTGTTTATGTGTTTTTGGCTGTGCGGGTGCCTAGCGTTTCAGGGGCTTATATTTGCGGATATGTATCAGAGCGGATCGGGAGTTGTTTTTCATTTTTCTTTGTTTATTCCCACATTCATGTTTTTGGTTGGCTTTCTTTTTTCCTCGCTTGCTCTCTTTATAACAGCAAAAATCAGATTGGGAGAACTTAAACGCGGTATCGGTTGCAGTGATGATTTAAAATTTAAAATCAAAACATTAAAGCAGAGCTGAATTATCAGCTCTGCTTTTTGCGTATCAGTCTATCTGGTCGTCTTCGTAGGGGTCGTAGTCGTCATAATCATCGTCAAAGACGTAATCGGGCTTTCGGGTGGTGACAGTCTCAACCGGGCGCTGTCTTGTATAACCGCCCTCGGGAGGTATCCTGCTGCGGTAGCCTGTGTAATCCTCAGGGGAGTTATTGTCGCCATAGTAGCCGATGTTGTATCTTGCAGCGCGGTCAGCACCGTTGCGTCTTACGCTGTAGGCTGCGACCTGACGGTTGGAAGCTATCTTCTTGGTGTAGTAGAACCAGCCTCCTGCTGCTGCCAGGAAGAGGATACCGATTACAGCAAGAATTACTCCTCCTGCACCTGCACCCTTCTTTTCTACTGCTGCGACTGAAGCGAGGGGGACAGTGGCGATAAGCTCACCGTCATAGTAGACATTTGCAACACCCAGCTGAGTGAAAGCGGCAACGGGAGCATTGACAACCTCTTCGTTAAGTACGGTTTCAACAACAAGATCATCCCTTGTTGTGCCGTTGGGGAGAAGCTCTCTTACGTTATCGGTAAGATAAAGCTCGACAGATTCCGCCTTGCCGTTTTCAATAGGCTGAGAGGTGAGAATTTCACTTGAGGAAATAACTGTCTGAACGCTCCAGTTGTTATAAGCCCATTTGTAGAGCATTTCGGATTCTCTGAAGCTCATCTTATCATATGAGCCGTCGGACTGCAGCTCCATGCCCGCGCCGAGTATTACGCAGAGCAGCTGGATGCCGTCCTTTTCAGCATAGCTTGTCAGGCAGTGTCCC
Source organism: Acutalibacteraceae bacterium (assembly GCA_045604945.1). Lineage (GTDB taxonomy): Bacteria > Bacillota > Clostridia > Oscillospirales > Acutalibacteraceae > JAISGQ01. The sequence goes on along the minus strand of JAZUPA010000009.1, from coordinate 15,096 downwards.
GAAGCATCGGATGTACCTGTTTTGCCGCCGAGGGTGTAGGGGTAATAATATTCAGTGTAAATGGAAGTAATTTTCTCGGGATTCCAGAGCATCCAGTCGGTGTTATAGAGCATACGGGCGTTGTTCTTGTTGGTGGAATCGAGAGAAAATTTGATTGTGCCGAAAATCTCGCAGAATTCGGGGTGTTTTATAGCCTCTGCGGTTATTCTGTAAAGGTCGCGGGCTGTGGAGTAATGATTTTCCGCAGGGTAGCCGTGGGAGTTTACAAAATGAGTATCGGAGCAGGAGAGTTCCTCTGCACGGCGATTCATGGATGCAACAAAATTATCAACAGAGCCCGAAACATGGACAGCCAGAACATCGCAGGCAACGCAGTCAGAGACCATCAGGACACATCTGAGAAGGTTCTCAACGGTCATGACCTCGCCGTCAACAAGGTTCGGGCTTATCTTGCTGGCATCCCACATAACACCGTCAATAATTTCCTGAGTGGTGGTAACTCTGTCGTCAAGGCTTATATCGCCGCGTTTTACCGCTTCGATTACCAGCAGCGCGGTCATTACCTTGGTGGTTGATGCAGGATTAATAACGGCATCTGCATTCAGCTCATACAGAATTCGCCCTGTATCGGTATCAACAAGAATAGCGCTTTTTACATCAGGTTCCTCGGGCTTTATTTTTGCAGCGGAAACAGGCGATGCAAAAACTGTGCAGGCAAGGAACAGCACCATGAAAAGAGATACAAGACGAAGTGCGAGGGCTTTGTTTTTGACAGTAAACATATATATACAACCTTTGCTTGTGCAATTGAAGAAATTATACTATATATGCCATATAACTGTCAATTAATATAATGTAAACTACTTTATTCTTTCGGATAAATTCACAACCGCTTCAATGGGCAGATTGCGACATTTAAGCCGACTTTTTTCTCCGACAGCCCTTACAGATACCGAGCAGAGCTTTCGACCTCTTTGCAGTACCGTCTGTGTGATTTCAAATTCTGCAATTTTTCCAAGCGGAATCCTGCAGGTGCAGAATGAAAAAAGCCTTACAGCAGATATGGTCAGGTGCTGACCTGAGAGTGAGATTTTCGACTTGCTGACTCCGATAATTCCCACTGTGCATCGCCATAATGACAGAATACAGGCGAAAATGCAGAGATAAGAAACGGCAGTCGGCTGCGTTGAAGAGGTTATGAATTGGCTTATTGTGATGATAAAAAACAGAACTGAAATTATGGCATAGGGAAGCCAGTAAATATGGTGCTGTCTTCTGTCGGTGTGTATTTCCGTATCGGAGCTTCCGGCGATGCCTGCAAGAAAGCTGCAGGCGGACAAGCTATCTGAGCTTTGCCATGAAGTGAGAGCAGTGTGGATACCGTCGGGGGTCAGGATAGAAGCAGTGCTTTGAGAAAAAACAGAGGTCAAAAGGGTTTCCTTTGTCCTGCAGGCGGTTATGCTGTCCTTTCTGATACAGGTAAGTTTAACGCTTATAAGTCCGCTGACTGTAAAAATGCAGTTTTCGGTACCGGTTGCGTGAAGCCTGCCTTCGGTGAAACAGATTGAAAGAAAATTCACACACCAGCCAAGAAGCAGAAGCCCCGACAGCACTGAAATCACGGGAGGGAGATAGGGGAGAATATCAGCGGCACTCTGGGAGAAGCTCCGGTAAAGGGTATCTGCAAAGGCACTCCCGAAGGAGAAAACAAACAGAATAAGCGCAGTGAGTCCCAGGGCAAAGTCGGCCCTGGAGGCTGCTGTGATAAGAAAAGGGAGAGTCTTCGGCGTGAAAGTGTTACGGACTTTCCCCGGGCGCATGATTGAATTTACAAGAGCATCAGCTTCTTCTGCGGTCAGATACAGGGTGATTTCGGGCTTTTTTCTGTTTTCGGACGAGCGCACCTCCAGCCTGACAGCTTTGAACAGGCTCAGTATCGGCGTTTTAATGACCGATGCGCTGTGTATCGACTGTGCGGGCAGAGTTATTTCTTTTTTTACCAGTACGCCCTTCCAAAGCGTCAGATAACGTCTGCTGTAATCCCAGCGGTATAAGTTGCGTGATATGGCGGCGTATACCAGCACCGAGGTCAGCGCCCCAAGCTCCAGCAGCATTGCGGTGAGCAGCTGCGAAGAGCTGTTGCCGCTGAAAATCAGCGGCAACAGTGCAGGGAGAAATACGATCAGCTTGCTTTTAATTTTTATCAGAATGTATACATAATGAACCTTGCTGCCCGTTATTGCTTTCCTGTCTTTGTTTTCAATGTAAATGCTTCGCCTGCAAAGCTCGGTCATCCCTCGAACCTCCTGCTGAAATTCTCCTTCAGATTCTCCGCATCCTCCGCTTCCAGACCTGACAGGTAAATCTTGCCGCCTGTGGTGTGGAATACAAGGGTTGTAAGATTGAAAATCCGTTCATGCAGGTGTCTGCGCAGGGAGATAAACTGAAGCTGAGAACGAGGGATTACAATTGTTCTTCTGATAATAACTCCCTTTTCAATGCGCAGTATACCGCGGCATCGCGTATAGGTGCGGCTTTCCCAGAGTACGGGAAGGTATACAAGCTGGTAAACAAGAATCGAGGTGACGGTTACCGAAAGTGGTATCAGCACCGCCATGTCGGACGTGAAGGCAGCCCACAGACCCAGGGCAAGAACGATTGCGAGGATGACGGAAAGGTAAATTCTCCAAAGATACAGCAGTCGCCGTGAAGGGTGCTGAGGGATGGGAGAGAACATCTGATAACCTCCTGTCGGTGGATTTGTTTATTAGTTTTGGCAAAATAATGCAGAATATACTGAATAAGAATTTGCAGGTGGAGAGATTTTTTCTAAAAAATGCATAGACAATGCGGATAAATGAGAAGTATAATCAATACAGGATCAAAGAAAGATCACAGGAGGTAATTATAAATGAGTATAAGAATCGGTATATACGGCTACGGCAATATCGGCAGAGCAATTGAATGTGCCGTAAAGCAGAATGAAGATATGGAGGTTGTCGCAGTCTTTACAAGACGTGACCCTCAGACTGTTAAGATCCTGACTGAAAGTGCAAAGGTCTGCAGAGCAGAAGATGCTCCTTCCATGAAGGATGAGATAGATGTCATGATCATGTGCGGCGGCAGCGCAACCGACCTGCCCCGTCAGACCCCCGCAATGGCTGAAATTTTCAACGTTGTAGACAGCTTTGATACCCACGCAAGAATCCCCGAGCATTTTGCTAATGTAGATGCAGGTGCAAACAAGGGCGGAAACACTGCTATTATTTCCGTCGGCTGGGATCCCGGTCTCTTTTCACTCAACCGTCTTTATGCAGGCGCAATTCTTGCAAACGGCAGCGACTACACCTTCTGGGGCAAGGGCGTAAGCCAGGGACATTCCGATGCAATCAGAAGGGTAGAGGGAGTGCTTGACGCAAGACAGTATACAATCCCTGTTCAGGAGGCAGTCGAAGAGGTTCGCCGCGGTACACAGCCCGAGCTTACCACCAGACAGAAGCATACCAGAGAGTGCTTTGTAGTGGCAGAAGAGGGTGCTGACCTTGCTCGCATCGAGAACGAAATAAAGACCATGCCCAACTACTTTGCAGATTACGATACCACCGTTCACTTTATTTCAATGGATGAGCTGCGCGCAAATCACAGCGGCATTCCTCACGGCGGTATGGTTATCAGAAGCGGAAAGACCGGCTGGAACAATGAGAATAATGCTGTTATCGAATACAGCCTGAAGCTCGATTCCAACCCTGAATTTACCGCCTGCGCACTTGTTGCCTATGCAAGAGCAATATACATAATGAGCGTTGAAGGCAAGAAGGGCTGCATGACAGTGTTTGATGTTCCCCCTGCATATCTCTCTGCGAAGAGTGCAGAAGAGCTCAGAAAAAATTTACTTTAAAAAATTTTGAAAAAAACCTTGACAACAGAAAAGATCTGTGTATAATAAGTCTTGTTCGTTGCGGAATTGTGTAATGGTAGCACGGCAGACTCTGACTCTGTTTGTCTGGGTTCAAATCCTAGTTCCGCAGCCAGAATCCCTCAGACGCAAGTCTGAGGGATTTTACTTTTGTTTGCTGAACAGTAAATTTGTTGATTTTAAAAGTCAGTATAAATTCAAGAAAACATTGACTTTTCAATTACTTGCTGTTATAATACTGCTGTTGTGTTCGGGGTATTCCCGTAACTACACATATCTTCTTACCCCGGAAAAAGGGGTCATATGTCCAGAAGGAGGTGCAAAAAATGGCAAAAGCAAAGTACGAGTCCATTCTCGTCGTATCCTGCAAGCTCGACGAAGAAGGCATCGAGGCAGTTGTCAAGAAGTTCCAGGATCTTATCGAAGCAAACGGTGAGATGACCGAGGTGACTGTCTGGGGCAAGCGTGAGCTGGCTTACGAGATTCAGAAGCAGAGAACCGGTTACTATGTAATCTTCCACTTCGAGAGTGAGCCCGAGTTCCCCGCTGAGCTTGATCGTGTTTACAAGATCACCGACGGTGTTCTTCGTTCCATGATCGTCAACATCGAGGAATAAGGAGGTAACGGAATGCTTAACACAGTTATTATCATGGGCAGACTTACCGCTGACCCTGAAGCGAGAACTACAGCATCCGGACTCCAGGTTGCAAGCTTTACCCTCGCAGTTGACAGAGACTTTCAGTCAAACGGAGCAGAAAGAGCAACCGATTTTATTGACGTAGTTGCATGGCGTCAGAAGGCTGACTTTGTGTCGAAGTATTTCCGCAAGGGACAGCAGATGGCAGTCAAGGGTTCTCTTCAGACGCGCAGCTACACCGACAAGGACGGAAACAAGCGCAGAGCATGGGAAGTAGTTGCTGACAATGTCTACTTCGCAGATTCCAAGCGTGATTCCTCCTCTTCCGAAGGCTACAGTGCTCCTGCTGATAACTACACCAGAAATGAGCAGCCTGCAACCTTCTCCAGCGGCAACACCGAAGATTTCACTCCGATAATCGACGATGACCTGCCGTTCTGATTTTAGAATTTATCTTATATGAATATATGAAAGGAGTTCTGTGAAATGGCTGACAGACCCGAGAGACCTGACCGCCGCGGCGGCCGCAAAGGTCGTAAAAAGTTCTGTGCTTTCTGCATGGACGGTATCACCAACATCGACTACAAGGACGTAAACAAGCTCCGCAAGTATATGTCCGAGAGAGCTAAGATCGTTCCCAGAAGAGTAACCGGCACCTGCGCACATCATCAGAGACAGCTTACCACTGCTATCAAGCGCGCAAGACACGTTGCACTTCTTCCTTACACCAACGACTAATGCTTTTAAAGCCTCCGCTTTGTGCGGAGGCTTTTTCTTCTGGTGCTCAGTTTCAGTGAAAAAATAAATCAAAAAATATAAATTAACCATTGACATTATAAAAAAGTGTGCTATAATATCATTCGTTGACAGGAGATGCGGAATTAGCTCATCTGGTAGAGCGCCACCTTGCCAAGGTGGAGGTAGCGAGTTCGAGCCTCGTATTCCGCTCCACAAGCCCAGTGCAAACGCACTGGGCTTTGATTTTTGTTAAAGGTATGATAGCTGTGAGGGATAGAAATCTGCTTGCTGAAATTTCCGAAGAGTTTCTGAAAAAGCATAAGGTTTACAGATACCGCATGAAAAAAGTAACAGAGATGAATGATGAGGAAATAATCACCTGCTGTCATTGGTACTGCGAAGAAAACGGACTGATTGACGAGTGGATAAGATACAGAGAAGAGCATGATGAGGATTTCTGATATAATAAATTAAATGTGATGAAATTTCGTTTTTTGCACTTGCTTAATCCGAAAATTTGATGTATAATACAATTGAGGAGATTTGTGTCTGCAATTTGCTGCACAAAACTGCCTTACGCCTGTCAATATATGATTAAGTGTTTGAAATACCGCCCGAGTGTTGTCGCTGTGCGGTTTGTATTGATGAAATAACAGAGCAGACAGGCGTCGGAAGCTCTGAAAGGAGATATATTATTATGCCCGCAGATTTGCATTGTCACACTAAAATATCCGACGGTTCAACAGGTCTTGATGAGCTTGTTGCCATTGCGAAGAAGAGCCCTCTGTCTGCAATTGCAGTTACTGACCGCGATACCTTTGCTGGCGCAAGCAGAGCAAGGGTCATCGGAGAGCGTCAGGGTGTGACAGTAATCCCCGGTGTGGAAATGTCCTGCTTTGATAAGGTTCGCGGCAGAAAAGTCCACATTCTCGGCTATATGAGCAGCCGTCCCGATAAGCTTGTAGGTATCTGCAAGCGCACAAGTGATGCCCGCAAGAAAGCTATGCAGCAGATGCTTGCAAGAGTCATGCGCAAGTATCCCATTACCGTTGAGATGGTAACCAAGTGCGCTACAGGAAGCACCAATATTTTCAAGCAGCATATAATGAATGCTCTTATGAACTGCGGTTATTCCATTACCGCCTATGGAGAGCTTTATGACGAGCTTTTTGCTCCCGGTACAGGCTCCTGCCTTGTTGAAGTTGAGTATCCCGATGTTTATGAGGTTCTTGATCTTCTTGTCAGCGCAGGTGCAGTCACTGTTCTGGCTCATCCCTTCAAGTTCGACAGCATTGAGATAATGCCTGAGCTCTGTGAGCACGGTCTCCACGGTGTTGAGGCATGGTGTCCCAGCGCTTCCCCTGAACAGAGCGCTTATATTGAGCGTTTTGCCGCGGATAACGGACTTATTGCAACGGGCGGTTCTGATTTCCACGGCATGTATACCAAGGAAGCACGAACAATCGGCACCTATACAACTCCCGATGATATGCTTGACCGCCTGATAACTCTTGGCGAAAAGCTTAATAAAAATCTTTGATTGAAAGGAAAAACAATATGGCATATACATACACTACCAAAGGTACCTGTTCCAGACAGATCGATTTTGATGTTGAGGACGGCGTTGTAAAGAACGTAAAATACACCGGCGGCTGCAACGGAAATTTAAAGGGCATCGGTGCTCTGGTTGAAGGTATGAATGTTGATGAAGCAATCAGCCGTCTCAAGGGCATCAAGTGCGGAATGAAAAACACCTCATGTCCTGACCAGCTGGCAACTGCTCTCGAACAGTACAGACAGGGTACACTCTGATTATAAAATTATGGCACTGTTTGCAGTATTTAAATCTGCAAACAGTGCTTTTTTCTATTGCCATTTGTTAGTTGAAAGTGATATAATATTTAGCGTTGATTAGTCAGAAGGGGGACTCCTGAGATGTCTCGTATCGGATTTGATAATGAAAAATACATAAAACTTCAGTCTGAGCATATTATGCGCAGAGTATCGGATTTCGGCGGCAAGCTCTATCTTGAGTTCGGCGGCAAGCTTTTTGACGATTTTCATGCTGCACGCGTTCTGCCGGGCTTTGCACCTGACAGTAAGGTTAATATGCTCCTCGCCCTTAAAGATGAGGCGGAGATCGTTATAACCATCTGCGCCAGCGCCATTGAGAGCAACAAGAAGCGCGGTGACCTGAATATAACCTACGATATGGAGGTTATCCGCCTTATCGATGCATTTCGCGGCATAGGGCTTTATGTCGGCAGCGTGGTTGTTACCCAGTATAACGGTCAGCCTGCTGCTGATGCATTCATAAAGCGTCTTGATATGCTGGGCATCAAGAACTACAAGCACTATCCCATTGAGGGCTATCCCAATGACGTTCATAAGATAGTAAGCGATGAAGGATACGGCAAGAACGATTATATTGAAACAGAACGCAAGCTTGTTGTTATCACCGGTCCGGGACCCGGCAGCGGAAAGATGGCAACATGCCTGTCTCAACTTTACCACGAGCACAAGATGGGTATTCGCGCAGGTTATGCAAAGTTTGAGACCTTCCCGATCTGGAATCTGCCTCTCAAGCACCCTGTAAACCTCGCTTATGAGGCTGCAACTGCAGACCTCAACGATGTCAATATGATTGACCCCTTCCATCTGCAGGCTTACGGTGTGCCTACGGTAAACTACAACAGAGATGTTGAGATTTTCCCCGTACTTAACGATATTTTCTGCAAGCTGTTCGGCAGCTGTCCGTATCAGTCACCGACAGATATGGGCGTTAATATGGTAGGAAACTGTATCAGTGATGATGCAGCCTGCTGTGAGGCTTCACGACAGGAGATAGTCAGAAGATATTATGCTTCCATGTGCCTTGCAAAGCAGGGACTGGAGGGAGTTGAGCCTGTAAGGAAGATCGAGCTGCTTATGAAGCAGGCGGGCATTACGGCGGATTGCAGACCTGTTATCGGCAGGGCTCTTGAGCTTGCGGAGGAGACAGGGGAGCCTACCGCTGCAATCGAGCTGCCTGACGGCAGAGTCATCACCGGTAAGAACGGCGACCTGCTGGGTGCTACCTCTGCAATGCTGCTTAACGCGCTGAAGGCGCTCTGTGACCTGCCTGATGAGCTGCATCTTATCTCTTCTGAGTTTATCGAGCCTGTACAGAAGCTGAAGGTTGAGCATCTGGGCGGTGTGAATCCCAGACTTCATACCGATGAGGTCCTTCTGGCGCTGTCTATCTGCGGCGCAACAGACCCCAATGCAGCCCTTGCCCTGGAGCAGCTTTCCAAGCTCAAGGACTGCGAGGCTCATTCCAGCGTAATACTCAGTGAGGTTGACTCAACAACCCTTCGCAAGCTTGGAATTAACCTCACCTGCGAGCCCCGCTACCAGACCAACAAGCTTTTCCAGAAATAAAGTTTTACTCGATTTTTTTCAAAAAATCGTGGGGTCTGGGGCAAAGCCCCTGTGGGATTTTAAAGGGCAACGCCCTTTAACTCATCATACATCAAACCCTCGTGCCTGACGGCACGAGGGTTAATTAATTAACCGCTTGCTTAAATCGGTACATTGTGATATATTGATAGTGAGGTGGTGATAAAGTGGGGCTTTTATTCAATAGAAACAAGCTGACATCAACGCAGTCGGTTGATGTCATAGAGAAAATAGTGTATGATCACTTAAAGCCCATGGGCTACAGAAAGCACGGCAGAACGCTGCACCGCTTTGTTGAGGGCGATATTTCGCAGGTTGTCAATTTCCAGAACGGATGCCCTCAGAAGGGCGTTTACGACGTTCTGTGGGTAAATATCGGTATTCGTATTCCGGAGTGTGCCGAGCGAAAATTCGCCGTTTCTGAATCATTGAAGAAGTATTACCACGAATACGAGTGCAACATTCGCAATAGGCTCGGCGCTCTTGCAGATGGCAGAGATACGCATTATGACCTTAAAAAGTCTCCCGAAAAGATTGCAGCGGACATTGTGGACAGGCTGAAGCGTTTTGTGATTCCAGTGTTTGAGGTGCTGAGCAGCCGTGACGGTATTCTTAATCTGAGACGTGATTATGCGTACTTTGATGATATGAATAATAATCTGATGCTGCTTGATGAAGCCATGATTTACGGCAGGAGAGGGGATATTGACAAAGCCTCTCAATGCTTCAATCAGTATTACAGTGGTGTTGTGGCTGAATGTGAAAATCCATCGGATAATTGCAAACATATTGAATATCTCAATAATCTTGCAGGGGAGCTTGGCATTGCCATAAGCGTTTCATGAAGCATAAAGATTTCGCCCTTTGCGGAGGACTATCGGCGGAATACACACTGAGTTACAGATACATTATTTTGCTTTCAAACACAAAATTAAACCTATGCACGAAAGCGCTAAGCAAGCTGACATAGGAGCGCTACTGTACAAACACAAAGGGTACGACAAAAATGCATGGTTTTTCGAAGGGGCAAATGCAGCTAAAATTGCGGCTAAATTCAGCATATCCAAGCCTTGGGGTATATATTCTACTATTAAAGGAATAGCGAGGTATTTTTAATGAAAAAATTATTTGTATTATTATTGTTGATTCTGGTTTTTGTCTTTTCCGGATGCAACCTTTACAACTACGATGGTTGGCAAAACGTAGAAATTGAAAACTGCGGCACGTTTTCAATCCCCGGCAACTGGTCATATTTCATTGAGGATGACAAGTATCATTTTGTTGATGAAAATTCAAACCCGATGATGATACAAACATATTCATTTGCAGGTTTTGATGAGAATGAGCAGGGTCAAAAAGAATCAAATGCGTTCTTTGAAGAAGTGCAATGCTTGCAGACTCTAAGTAGTGCAGTTCTGTCAAATGGTTCGATATATGGCAAAGTACAAATGCTTTGTAACGGTCAGGAAAGCGAAAAATTTTATATAAATCTAGATACAGAAGATGGCAGTGCCATACTGTTTATCTTTTGGGATAACAGCATTGACAAAGATATGGTAGAGAAAATCGCCAACTCATTTGTTTCGTGTTAGTCTAAACAATTTGGCATTGTAGCCATCACACTTATTACACGTTAATCTCTAATTCCAAGCAGGGTTGTTTTTCATACCGAAAATTCAACCCTGCTTTGGGTATCTGCGTGGGGGAGTTTGTCACAAAAGTCTAATTTCTCGCAAATATAGATATTATTATAAAGTCATCTTTCAGATGACCTAAGAAACCCCATACGTGGTGTTTCTTTATCTTCCCGCGTTTCATGAAGCATAAAGTTTTCACAATTGCTGCAAAGCAGCAATAACGATTCAAGGGCAACGCCCTTGAAAATCCCACAACCTTTAGAAAAGGTTGACGAAACTTTTGTTGTATGATTTTGATGATTGTTTAGCTCTTTGATAGTATAAACCCCCACGCAGATAATATCTGCGTGGGGGTTAGTTCATCTTATCAGCTCATCTTTACGTCTTCCCAGAGCTCGTTCATAAGCTCGTTGGTTTCATCGGGAAGATTTACATAGAACTCACTGTTTGCAAGGAGTGCATCGCTGGGATAGTACTGAGGATTGTTTCTGGTCTCCTCGTCAAGCTCGTCAAAAACGGTGGTGAGGGGAGTGGAGTATCCAACGTACTCAACGTTTGCAAGAGCAATATCCTTCTCACAGAGGAAGTTGATGTACCGCTCTGCCCAGTCCTTATGTCTGGAGGTGCTGAGAACGCACATTGCATCGACAAACTTGTTGGTGCCGCTTTCGGGTACATAGAAAGCAATGTCGGGGTTGTCCTCCATCATGCGGACACCGTCGCCTGCATAGTAGGGAGCGATAGCAGCCTCGCCGCTGGACATCTTGCTGAAAATCTGATCCATTACATATGCCTGAACAAGGGGCTTCTGCTCCTTGAGAACCTTTGCTGCAGCGCGGATTTCAGCTTCGTCGGTGGTGTTCAGGGAATAACCGAGCTTGAGCTGTGCGATGCCGAAGGCGTCTCTGGGATTGCTGAACATGAGGATCTTGCCTGCGTACTTTTCAGACCAGAGTATATCCCAACCAAGGGACTTGATGTCAGCTTCGTCAACCATTGTGGTGTTGTAGAAGATGCCGACAGTACCCCACATATAAGGAACGGAGAACTTGTTCTCGGGGTCATAGATGGGATTTACAAAATCCTCATCGATGTACTGGAAATTGGGAATATTATCGAAATTAAGCTCAGCCAGCAGACCCTCATTGATCATCTTGGAGATCATATAGTCAGAGGGGATAACAATGTCATAATTGGCACTGCCGCTTGCGACCTTGGCATACATGCTTTCGTTGTCAGGATAGGTAGTATATACGACCTTAATTCCTGTTTCCTTATAGAACTCTTCGTTAACGTCGATCATATCATCTTCGCCGACGGAAAGGTACTCGCCCCAGTTATACACATAAAGGGCATTGGTGTCTGCGCAGCCGGTCATACCTGCGAGGGCGACTGCGCAGACACAAATTGCGATGAGTACTGAAAGGATTCTTTTTTTCAACTTACCATTCCTCCTAAGAGATGTTTATAAAGCTCAGGCTTATCTGCCTGCTTTGAACTTGTTGCGCTCGCTCTTCATATCCTGACTGGACTGAATGTAATTGATGATGAGCAGCATAATGAGTATAGTAATAAATAAAATAGATGTCAATGCATAAATTTTCGGACTGACGCCCTTTCTTGCCTGGGAGAAGATCAGAATCGGAAGAGTTTCAGTGCTGCTTCCGCCTGCAAAATAGCTGATGACAAAGTCATCAAGGGAAAGGGTAAAGGACATCATAAGACCGGTCATAACACCGGGCATGATCTCAGGAAGCACAACCTTGAAGAATGACTTGAAGGGAGTGCAGCCGAGGTCCTGTGCTGCTTCCTGGATGTGGGGATTCATCTGTCTGAGCTTGGGCATGACAGAGAGAACAACATAAGGAATACAGAAAGAAATGTGAGCAATTATAACCGAATAGAGACCGGGTGCAAGAACGCCGCCTGTAAACTTCATGATTGCAACAAACAGAAGCATGAAGGAGATACCTGTAACGATCTCAGGGTTGACCATAGGCACATTGTTAAGGGTCAGCATGATGGTTTTGAGCTTCTTGTTTGCGTGCTGCAGACCCACTGCTGTTGCAGTGCCGATTACGGTGGAAGCAAGAGCGGATACAACTGCTATAACGAGGGAGAGAACGAGAGCATTGATGATAGCCTCATCCTTGAATAGATCTGCGTACCATTTGAAGGTAAAGCCGGTGAATACGCCTCTGTTCTTCGATTCGTTGAAGGAATAGGCGACAAGCACCGCAATAGGCGCGTAAAGGAAAATGAAAATGATTGTATTGTAAATACGGTAAAATGTTTTCATGCAACCAACGCCCCCGATCCTTCTTCATCGCCGAATTTGTTCATCAGGAACATACAGATAAGCACCAGAACCATGAGTACCAGAGACAGCATGGAACCGACATTGTAGTTGATGCTCTGACCGAGGAACTTGCCCTCGATGATATTACCGATAAGCATGGTCTTGCCGCCGCCGAGAAGCTCAGAGATAAAGAAAGCGCTGAGAGAGGGGACAAATACCATTGTGATGCCGGAAATGATTCCGGGAACGCTTAAGGGGAGAATAACGCGGGAGAAAACATGCACACCGTTTGCACCAAGGTCCTGTGCAGCCTCGATAACTCTGTTGTCGATCTTGGTCATGACAGAGTAGAGGGGGAGGATCATATAGGGTAGGAAGGTGTAGACAAGACCCAGCAGAATAGCACCCTCGGTGTTGATCATGTGCAGAGGGTCAATTCCGAAGAAGCCAAGTACAGTGTTGATAAGACCTGTATCTTCAAGCAGGGTCATCCATGCATAGGTGCGGATAAGGAAGTTCATCCACTGAGGGATCATTATAAGCATTACCATTATTCTCTGTCTTGAGCCCTTTGCGCGGGAAATGCTGTAGGCAATGGGGTAGCCCAGCAGAAGGCAGAGTGCGGTAGCAGCCAGACCAAAGCCGAGAGAAGTGACGAAAACATCGATATATCTCTCGATTTCGCTTATATTCTCCAGTGTGAATTCACCGCTTCGAGTGGTGAATGCGTAATAAACGACGATTGCCAGCGGCACAACTGTGAAGATTACCATCCACAGTCCGTAGGGCGCTGCAAGCCAGGCGAGTTTTCTTTTCTGTTTCATTCCTCGCCCTCCGCAAATTCAATGTCACTTGCGTAGTCGCCTGTGTACTTCTTCATTATGTGGATATTCTCAGGGGCAACGGTCATGCCGATAACGTCGCCTTCCTTCTGGGGGATGGTTGACTGAATCAGCCAGTCCTCATCCTGGTCGGGGATATTGACTATCATTTCATAGTGAACACCCTTGAAGGTGGTGGAGAGGACAGTGCCTGAGAATTTGGATACATATTCGGGAACGACCAGAACATCCTCGGGACGGACAACAACGTCGACCTCTTCGCCCTCGGCAAAGCCCTTGTCAACACATTCCATCCTTGCGCCGCAGAATTCTACATCGAAGTCTGCGTGCATGATGCCGTCAACAATGTTGCTTTCGCCGATAAAGTCGGCAACAAAGCCGTTTTCAGGCTCGTTGTAAATATCCTCGGGAGTGCCTATCTGCTGAATGACGCCGTGGTTCATGACAACGATAACGTCAGACATTGAAAGAGCCTCTTCCTGGTCGTGGGTGACGTAGATAAAGGTGATGCCAAGCTGCTGCTGAATCTTCTTCAGCTCAACCTGCATATCCTTGGGCAGTTTAAGGCCAAGAGCGCCGAGGGGCTCGTCGAGAAGGAGAACCTTCGGGTCATTTGCAAGAGCGCGTGCGATAGCAATTCTCTGCTGCTGACCGCCGGAGAGGGTGTCAACTGTTCTCTTTTCGTAGCCTTCAAGTGAAACCAGCTTTAAAAGCTCCTTGACTCGCTGCTTTATAACATCCTTGGGCTTTTTCTGAATCTTCATGCCGAAGGCGATGTTTTCAAAAACATACAGATGGGGAAACAGAGCGTATCGCTGGAAAACAGTGTTCAGCTTACGCTTGTGAGGGGGCAGATCGTTTATACGCTCGCCGCCGAAATAAACGTCGCCCTCATCGGGATCGATAAAACCGCCGATGATACGAAGTGTTGTAGTCTTGCCGCAGCCGGAGGGTCCGAGAAGCGTAACAAAGGCTCCATTGTCAATATCAAGATTGAGGTTCTGAAGAACGCTCTCTCCGTCAAATGACACCGATACATTTTTTAAACTGATGATAGTATCAGACAACTTGCCTTCCTCCTTATACATACAAAAAGAAATGACGTTTTTTCTAAAAAGTCACATCACCTTTACTATATGTATATTGTGCGAAAATGTCAAGTAAATAACGCAAATTTCGACCGAAAAATTTTGAAATAATCGCAATTATCCATGATTATCCGTGAAAAAACCGCAACTAATATTGAATTATCTGAATAATGCTTTAAAATGCTCTTGAATTCTTGCGAATTCTTGCGATTGCTCGCTTTAGAGTGAAAATGTCAAAAATGAAGTCAATCTTGTTTTCTTTATTGAATAAAAGTGACAAAGCGGTAAGTGGCGCTTGTCGTGAAATTTGCCTTGTTTGATAGGGGGGAAGCCGTGTGAGTTTTAATAAATTTGCGTGAGTTTTAATAAATTCGTGTGAGTTTTAATAAATTCACTGCGTGAATTCATTGTTCATTTCTTTGCTGCCAAAGAAACGAACCAAAGAAACCAACCAAGGGGGAGGGCTTTTTTCCGAGTCGCCCTCCGCCCTTGGTAATCCC
>JAZUPA010000008.1:0-10198 GCA_045604945.1 Acutalibacteraceae bacterium | reverse complement strand
TCAACGACCCAGTCGGTGCCGCTCCACTCGGGGTAGGATGCGCTGCTGAAAAGCTCGGGGCCCTTGTTGCCGACGATGATCTCGTCGTCATCAACCAAAACGGTCATCTGTTCGCAGAGGTCCTTGAAGAAAAGAGGACGGCGGATGGCGGGAATTACGTTCTCATTTCTTTTGGTGCTTTCGGTAAGTATGCGAACGCGCTCGGAATCGTACTTCAGCACGCGATCACGTATTCTGTTTCTCATCCGGAGTATTCTCTCGGATGCAGGTTTGAATTCGTACATAGTTACCTCCTGAAATAAGGATTAAAGGTTCTTGTAGCATTCAAGACTGTAGTTGTAGAGCTCGTCTTCGAATGCGTAATATATGTCGGAGCGGCTGCCTATGAGCTTGCACACCGCGCCGCTTCCTTCGCAGGTGTGGGCGCCGTATTTGTCTACGATGCTTCTGGCATAGGCCCTTGCTTCCTCGACGGTGGTGTCGGGATTATACATGATGTAGGGATCGGGGGGGAAGATGGGTGTGGTCTTGCTGCCGTAGACATCGAGAATCATGCGGATGTCGTTGATGGATTGAATCTCAAGAAGGTCGCCGCGGAGGTCGTTTACGATGTAGGGGAGCCATGTCTCCATGAAACCGCAGCAGTGGATCATATAGTGGCAGCCGGCGGAATGAACAGCATCGGAAAGGGCGACGGCGGAGTCAAGAAGAGTGTTCCTGAAGGTTTCTTCGGAGAAGAAGGGAGCGCGGGCATTGGACCAGTCGTCATAGTTGCCGAACATATCGGGCTTGTAGTGCTTGAGGATATGCTTTACAGCTTCGATTTTGTAGTTGTCGATGGCGGTGAAAAACTCACGGCAGTCATCTGGCTCAAGGAGAATATCGCAGAGAGCGTTCTCAAAGCCTTCGGACATGTGCAGACGCTCAAAAGTGCCGTTGCCAAGATGTGCCATCTGGACACGAGTGGGGTCTTTAACATATTTATCAAGACCCAGTGTCCAATCTACTTTATCCATGTCGGGGAAAATGAATTTCTCTTTCCAGTCGCCAATCTCTTCAAAAACGTTGCCCATGGGGGTGGGGCCGCCCTGAGCTTCTTCATACTTGTAAAGGGTGCCGAACCAGTCATAGCTGTCGCCTTTTACGGTGAAGTCAGGGGCGTCCTTATATGCGGGAGGAACTACGAACTGCAGGCCGAAGGAAGTATTGGGCATCCACAGGGGTTTTTCGTGGCGAAGGGCACGGAGAAAATTTTCTCTGGGGGATATGGGATAGTCTCTCTTAACAGTGGGAGCGGGCATTCTGGGGGGCATAACGGGTATAGGGAAAAGCTTAGCCATTAGGTTTCACCTCATCAAATTTTTTCTTTTCTGCGATAAACTCGCATTTGGTCATATTTACAATAACATAAAACATACTGCACATAAATATACACTTGCCTTATTTACCGCAACAAACTGTTGCCTTTTTGGCTACAGTTTGCTATTATCATGTTTAGGAATTTGTACAAGGGAGGTGGATCAGATTAGCAAGACCAATGAGATCAAAGAAGAGATACTTGAAATGATACGTCTCGGAATTATAGGTCCTGGCGAGAAGATGCCTTCAATCAGAAGTATGGCGAAAAAATACGGAGTAAGTATTACGCCGGTTAATGATGCCTATAATGCCCTTGTTGCACAGCAGCTTGTGGAGAGTCGTCCCCAATCAGGATACTATGTGACAAATTCCATCGATCTTCTTCAGAAGGAACTTGAACTGCAGCTCCATGTGGGCCTGAACAAGAGTGAACACTACAGTATGGTGGATGATTTTTTCTCCGGATACAGCGAGATTGCATTCAATGTGAATAACGACATTGAATTTTCCTTTGGTTCTACCTCAGCAACTAGCTCGGTATATCCCGAAATGAGTTTTAACAGTCATCTTGTTAACTATATTCAGGGAATTCGTGAGGGCTTCAATAATCAGGTAAAGCTTCACGATGAACTTCCACTTAAAAAGGCCGTAATGAAGTGGATGCGTTCTTGTCAATGCAGAAACGGAATAGAGGACATTTCTCTTGTGCGCAGTGTAACCGAAGGTGTTATGTTGGCTGTAAGGGCTTGCACGGGCAGGGGAGAGCTTGTTGCCATTGAGGCACCCGGTCATGTTGGCTTTTATTTCATTGCCAAGTATCTGGAGCGGGAAATCCTTTCCGTTCCGTCAAAACCGGACACAGGGCTTGATATTGATGCATTTGAAAGCTATCTCGTTCAGGGGATCAGACCAGGCTGTCTTGTTCTCAGCTCGAATTTTTCCAATCCAACCGGTGCGGTTATGCCCGATGAAAACAAGGGGAGGCTTGTTAAACTCTGTCGTGACTATTCCGTTCCGATTATAGAAGACGATATTCTTGGGGAATTGTATTTCACCGAACGTCGGCCCAGACCTCTCAAGAGCTTTGATAATGACAATGTTATCTATGTCTCAGGCTTCGGTAAATGTCTTACCCCTACATCTCGGCTTGCCTATGTTTCTGCCGGTCAATTCAGGGGAGAATTTGCTTTCTACAAACATATATCAACCTCCTATGCACATCCCTTTCTTCAGATGGCTATGGCCGATTATCTGGATAGCGGTGCAGCATACAGGGATGTTAAGTTCTTGAGAAAATGGCTTCATAACTGCGTAAAGGACTACAGAAAGGCTGTTGTTGAGTCATTTCCGAAAGGCACTTGGGTGAATTCACCAAAAGGTGGACCATATCTGTGGGTACGGCTTCCCAGTATGTTATCCGCCAATGAGCTTTGTGAGCGTGCTAAAAGAATTGGTGTAACTATTGCGCCAAGCCATCTTTTCAACGCAAGAGAGGATCTTTCGGATTATTTCAGACTGAACTGTGTTGCTGTAGCCTATAGTGATGAGGCGCTTAAAGCTGTAAAAAAGTTGGGCAGCATTGCCTGCGCCATGCTTAAATAAGTGAGGCGAGGCAAAGCTGCCGGATTTCTCTATTAAAAAATTAAACTCGGCTTTTCATCATAAGGGTTTGGTCGGACTCCATGATGGTAATACCGTTTTGGTTTACGAGCCTGAGTGCCTGCTTGAGAATACCGCGGCCGGGTTTGGAACTGTGCCGAACTTCGGTGGGGATGATAACAACTCTTATGGTGTCACCGATTTTGAGCGGTGCACAGTATTTCACGGTACACTCCATAAAGGCAATGGTGGTTCCTTCATAAATACCCATCTGATTACTGAGACCTGTGGAAATGGCAAAGCCTAATGCTCCATGGGCAATGCGGGTACCAAAATTTCCGCCTTTTGCAAACTCCTCGTCTGTATGCATGGGGTTATAGTCACCGGAAAGGCCTGCGAAGTTAACTACATCGGTTTCCGTGACAGTGCGTCCGGTGCTGAAATATTCCTTTCCTATTTCAAAATCCTCAAGATATAATCCGCGAAAAACATATTCATTTGTCATAAGCATTCTCCTTTACTTGAAAATAGTGTTCATAGCTTGCCGCTTCAATAATATACAAGCTCAGAATCAAATACAATAGTTTCAGCCATAAATAATCATATATTTTGTAGGTGTTTATCAGATCCAGACTAAATGTAGCAAAACAGTACATTTAATCTTGAAAATTTACATTCTTAGTGTTAATATGAACAAAGTTTGAGCTTAGCGTCTGAATACAGTTTTTTGCAGGAGGATGAAATAATGCTTCAGAAAAATATTGAACATCAGTCCATACTTGACAGAATGGTTAAGCTGCGCTATCCTGCTGTGGCTGTTAAATTTATAGAAAACGAGGATGATGTTCCCTCTAATGCCTTCCGTCCATATAGAGACAAGGGCAAGCATATTGCCATTTGCCAGGCTTTTGGTCTTGCAAGGCGGCAGGGGAAAGTCGTGTATATGAGCAAGGAGGATCACTGGTGCTGGAATCCTCTGGTTACATACGGTCTTGTGGATTTCAAAAAGGGCAATCCCGACTTCGAGCTGATAGCCAGCTATATGGGTATTCCCGACAAGGAAAAGTGCGACCAGTTTGTTGAGGCATTTCCCAAACTACCATATGGCAAGTATCCCGGTACCCTCATAGCTCCTCTTGACAAGGCTGATTTTGAACCCGACGTTATGCTCATTTACTGCAGCAACAGTCAGCTCAGATTTATGCTTATGGGTGTCATGAGCATAAGCGCTTCCATGGTGGACAGCAGCTTTACCCCCCTGGATTCCTGCGTATACTCAGTTATACCTCCTTTCTACGAGGGTAAGTATCGAATAACTCTTCCTGATCCCGGTGAGTTTGAGCGGGCACTCACCGATGAGAATGATATTATCTTCACCATTCCCTGGCAGAAGAGAGAAGAGTTTTTTGCCGGTCTTGCCCACTGGGACAAGCGCCATTTCACTGTTAATAGTTATCAGCCCTACATGAAGGAAGATTTCCAGAGACCAAAGTTTTATAACGATGTTTTTGAGATGTGGGGGCTTCAGACAGGGGAACTCTGGGACAAGTAACAGCTTTTGACGGCTTTCTCAGAAAATAATCTTAAATGTAAAAAAACATCTTGCAGTTTGTCGGGATAAATGTTAATATTTGTTCATGATTTGATTTTTAACAATCTTATTATGTCTCCGTGCGGTATAGAGACCGCAGAATAATTTTATACATGACCGTAGTTATACGGCTTGTAAATATTATTTCCATTCATTTTTGAGAGGAGAATTTCACCATGCAGAAGAAATCCATTGGCTTTGGATTCAGAGGCTGGATGCTGATCCTGTACCAGGCAATCGCCTACATTACCTTCCAGGTCTTCACCCAGTATCCCCTGAACATCCTTGCCGACGCTTACGGCGGCGCAAACAAGGTTTCCGCAATCTATTCCGCTTGCGCAGTCGCAGGTATCGTTATCCAGATCCTTCTGGTTAGCCTCATTGCTAAGATGAAGAGCATCAAGGCATTCGGCTCCATCCTCGGCGCTATTTCCCTGGTTCTGGCATTCCTCGTTATGGTTCTGCCCGCAGGCACCGGCTGGACCGTTGCTTACGCAATCATCAACGTTATTGCCGTTCTCTACTCCACCCTCGCACTTGGCCTCCTCGTTGGCCAGTGGTTCCCCACCCGCAAGGGTACCGTTATGGGTATTGCAACCCTCGCATTCCCCATTGCCAACGGTATGCTTGGACCCTTCGCTGAGAGCGTTATGCCCACTGTTGGCGCATGGCTCGGTTCCGGCGGACACACTGCCAGCCCCTACGGCCTTGGCGGTGCCATCTTCATGGGCTTCCTTCCCTTCTTCATCATCTCCATCGTTGGTTGGGTTATCGGTCTGATCTTCATCAAGGACTATCCCGAGCAGGTTGGCGCTTATCGTGACAACGATAAGAGCATTACTCCCGAGATCGCCAATGCTATCATGATGGCTGAGATCGAGAACAAGAAGACCTCTGTCTGGACCTACATCAACACCATCAAGTGCAAGGAGTTCTGGTTCGGTACCATCGTTACCGGTCTGCTCCTGAGCTGCGCTATCGGTCTCATGTCCCAGACCCAGGCCATCATTGGCGCATTCCCCGAGCTCAACTACACCACCATCATGATGCTCGTCATGATCTGCGGTTGCGTTGGCTCCTACATCATCGGTCTCCTGGACACCAAGCTTGGTACCAAGAAGGCTATGCTCATTTCCTCTGTTCTGATGGTCATCGCTGGTGTCCTCGGTGTTATAAACACCGCTGCCACCCTCGTTCCCTGCATGATCTTCGTTGCATTCTTCATGGGCGCTTCTTCCAACTTCGGTGTTTCCCTGGCTGCTCAGTACTGGCGCCGTGAGGACTTCGGCCGCGTATTCGCCCTGTCCAGCCCCATCGGCTCCGCTATCAGCTCCGCATCTCCCGTTGTTATCGCCGGCCTCCTCTTCGGTGCCGAGGGTTACAAGGGCCAGACCGGCGCTTTCACCCTGATCCTCGTCTGCGGTATCATCTCTGTCATCCTCATGGCCATCTACAGCCCCAAGGCTATCAAGGCTCGTGACGACAAGTACCGCGCAAAGGCTGGCAAGGAGCTCGACGACGCTCTGGTTGGCCGTAAGTAATCCACGGATTACATATAAAACCAAATACTTCGGTTTTAACTTTGAACAAGGTGTGCTCATTGAGTACACCTTGTTTTTTATATATTTAAGCAGGGAAGGAAATCAAAGGCGCAAACATTATAATTTCAATATTATATTTTGTATGCTTATTAGAAATTACTAAATACAGATTAATTTTAAGTTGAATTATGTTCGATATGGTGATATAATTTATCTGTTATTTGTATGGTTTGTATTAAACGTCTGTAACAAGGGAGAATTTGAGGTCTCCATAGAATGCCAATTTTTCAAATAAATTAGGAGGGATATCAATGAGAACGGAGTGTGCTCAGGAGCAGGCTTGCAAAATTGCTTTTATTGCCTGCGCCGGAAGTGCTGCCGGCAAGGAACGCTTTAAGCAGTGCAAGACCTGCGCTGAAGCTGTAGAAATGGGCTTTAAAAGAGGAGAATGTAAGGACGGCTGCGTTGGCGTCGGCTCCTGCATAAATAGCTGCAGCAAAGGTGCCATGATGCTTGTTGACGGAAGGGTTGTCGTCGACCGTGAAAAGTGCGACGGCTGCGGCGACTGCGCAAAGGAGGGCGTCTGCCCCCAGAAGCTTATCAGCATGATTCCTGCTGATGCCACCAACTTCATTCCTTGCTCTTCCACTGAGGAAGATGATGAACTGGTTAGAAAGACCTGCGGCTATGGCTGCATTTCCTGCGGTGAGTGCGAGAGAGCCTGCCCCGAGGGAGCAGTTTCTGTCGTTGATAACCATGCTGTTATTGACTATGAAAAGTGCGTTGGTTGCACCGCCTGCACTGTCAAGTGCCGCAAAAAGATTATTGTTGATGAGCTTCATGACCTGACCAAGCTCAAGAGCAGTGTTGCATTTGTACGCTGCAATGGTGACGGCAGAAGCGCAATTATCCTTGACCAGATGGGCGTTACCAGCTGCAAGGATGGCGTAAAGCTCCAGCTGAGAGAAAAGGGCATGTGCGCCACCGGCTGTCTCGGCCATGGCGAATGCGTTGCTGTGTGCCGCTATAATGCCATTTCCATTGTAAAGGGCATTGCCAAGGTTGATCCCGACAAGTGCGTCGGCTGCCGCGATTGTACATATGCCTGCCCCCAGAAGCTCATAACCATCGTTCCTTATAAGGGCATCAAGATGATTGCCTGCTCTTCTGAAGATGCTCCTGCAGAGAAAGCCAAGTATTGCTCCACCGGCTGCACTCTTTGCGGCGACTGCAAAGCCAACTGCCCCAATCTTGCAATATACAAGGAAGAGACCCATGCCTGCATTGACCCCGAGATATGCGAAGACTGCAACGTATGCCAGTACGTCTGCGCCCGCAAGGTCATAAAGCAGCAGGAAGTTCCCGAGTACATTTTCATGCAGCATCAGGCTGTAAACGCTAAGGAAGGAGACTGAGGCATATGAGAAAAATTAAAACCATGGACGGCAACACTGCAGCTGCTCATGTTGCCTATGCGTTCTCCCAGGTAGCAGCAATTTACCCCATCACTCCTTCTTCTCCCATGGCTGAGAGCATGGATGAATGGGTTTCCAACGACAGAAAGAATCTCTTCGGTGAAGAGGTTAAGATAATCGAGATGCAATCCGAAGCTGGCGCCGCCGGTGCTGTCCACGGTTCTATCTCCACGGGTTCCTACACCAGCACCTTTACCGCATCTCAGGGTCTTCTTCTGATGGTCCCCAATATGTATAAACTGGCTGGTGAGCAGGCTCCTGCAGTGTTCCACGTTGCAGCCCGTGCCCTTGCGAGCCACGCTCTGAGCATTTTCGGTGACCACAGTGACGTTATGGCCTGCCGCCAGACCGGCTTTGCCATGCTGTGCTCCAACTCTGTTCAGCAGGTAATGGACCTTGCTGCAGTGGCTCATCTTTCTACCATTGCCGGCAAGCTCCCCATGCTCCACTTCTTTGATGGTTTCCGCACCTCCCATGAGTATCAGGAGATTGAGACCTGGGATTATGAAGATCTTCGCGAAATGGTCGACTGGGATGCAGTCAAGGCATTCAAAGCAAAGGCCCTTAATCCCAATCATCCTTTCCTTATGGGCTCTGCCGAGCAGCCTGAGACCTTCTTCCAGCACCGCGAAGCCTGCAACAGCGCTTATCTTGAAACCGCTGATATCGTAGCTTCCTATATGGATAAGGTCAATGCAAAGCTGGGCACCAACTATAAGCCCTTCAATTACTATGGCGCAGAGGATGCCACCGATGTTATCGTTGCAATGGGCTCCGTTTGCGAAGCGGTTGAGGAAGTTGTTGACTATCTCAACGCCCGTGGCGGCAAGGTCGGTGTTATTGAAGTTCATCTCTACCGTCCTTTCTCTGCAAAGTACCTTCTTGATGTCATTCCCGAGAGCGTAAAGCGCATTGCTGTTCTTGACAGAACCAAGGAACCCGGCGGCACCGGCGAACCCCTCTATCTGGACATTTGCGCAGCACTTCGCGGCAGCAAGTTTGAAAGCTGCCTTATCTGCGGCGGCCGTTACGGTCTCGGCAGTAAGGATACTCAGCCCGGTGATATTATTGCTGTTTATGAGAACCTTGCCTCTGAGCAGCCCAAGAAGGAATTCACCCTTGCCATTACTGACGACGTAACCGGTCTCTCTCTGAGCGTCAGCAACTATGCAGATGTAGCTCCCGAGGGTACCAAGGCCTGCAAGTTCTGGGGCCTCGGCGCAGACGGTACTGTTGGTGCAAACAAGAACTCTGTCAAGATCATTGGTGACCACACCGACAAGAAGGTTCAGGCTTACTTCCAGTACGACTCCAAGAAGTCCGGCGGTACCACCATCAGCCATCTCCGTTTCGGTGCTACTCCCATTAAGTCCACCTACTACGTAAAGCAGGCTGACTTTGTTGCTTGCCACAACTCCTCTTACCTTTACAAATTCGACATGGTTCAGGATGTCAAGCCCGGTGGATTCTTCCTCCTCAACTGCACCTGGAGCGATGAGGAGCTTGACAGCAAGCTTCCCGCAAAGGTAAAGCGCTATATCGCCAATAACAATGTTCAGTTCTACACCTGCGATGCTGTCAGCATTGCAAAGGCTGTTGGTCTTGGTGCACGCCGCACCAACTCTGTGCTGCAGGCTGCTTTCTTCAAGCTCTCCAACATCATTCCCATGGAAGATGCTGTCGGCTACATGAAAGATGCCATTATCAAATCCTATTCCAGCAAGGGCCAGAACATTGTTGATATGAACTGCGCCGCTGTTGACCAGGGCATTGAGAAGACCCATAAGGTTGAAGTTCCTGAGAGCTGGAAGACCGCAGAAGATACTTCTCCTGCAGAGAAGCTTGTTGGCCGCGATGAGTTCACCACCAAGTATCTCAACGATATTCTCGTTCCCACCAACACCCTTACCGGTGACGATGTTCCTGTTTCTACCTTCATGGAAACCGCAAACGGCAGACTGCCCTCCGGCACCGCTGCCTTTGAAAAGCGCGGCATTGCAGCAGACGTTCCCGTATGGCTTCCCGAAAACTGCATGCAGTGCAACTGGTGCTCTTACGTTTGCCCCCATGGCGTTATCCGTCCCTTCGCTGTCAAGGCCGAGCAGGCTGAGGGCGTTGAGAACGCCCTCGATATGAAGGGCGCAAAGGGCAACAAGTTCACAATTGCTATCTCCGCTATGGACTGCACCGGCTGCGGCAGCTGCGTTGAGGTTTGCCCCGCACGCAAGAAGGCTCTCAAGCTTGTTGAGGCCGAGGACGAGGTCGTTAAGGCACATCAGGCCAAATACGATGATCTCTTCGCTAATGCTGAACCCGCCCCCGTACCCTTTGGTGCAGACACCGTCAAGGGAAGCCAGTTCAAGCAGCCTCTCATGGAGTTTAGCGGCGCCTGCCCCGGCTGCGGCGAATCTCCTTATGCAAAGCTCATTACCCAGCTCTTCGGCGAGAGAATGTACATCGCCAATGCCACCGGCTGCTCCTCCATCTGGGGCTGCTCTGCTCCCTCCACTCCTTACACCGTTAACAAGGAAGGCAAAGGTCCCGCATGGGCAAACTCCCTCTTTGAGGATAATGCTGAGTTCGGTCTCGGTATGCGTATCTCTGTAAATGCCCGCAGAAACGAGCTCAAGAGC
>JAZUPA010000007.1:0-29695 GCA_045604945.1 Acutalibacteraceae bacterium | reverse complement strand
TACGTCACCTACATCATCAACACCCGTGACATCAGCCTGCCCAGCGGCGAGTCCGACGGTCACGAAATCCGTCACTGCGCTGTTGAAAACAACATCACCATGTTCACATCTCTCGATACAGTGCGTGTTCTCCTCGATGTTCTTGAGGAAACCACCCTCTGCATCTCCACAATAGATTCCTGAGGTGTATAAAATGACAAAGCAAGGTCTTTACACTGTAAAATCCAACGAGAAGGTCGCCGCAGCACAGTATAAAATGGTGCTGCAGGGCGACAGCTCTGCTGTGACCGCTACAGGTCAGTTTATAAACATTAAACTCGACGGTTTTTACCTGCGCAGACCTATCTCCGTCTGCGACTGGGATTCTGAGAGCATCACAATAATCTACAAGGTGCTGGGACGAGGCACTGAGTACATGAGCACTCTTAAAGAAGGTGCTGTGCTTGACGTGCTGACAGGTCTCGGCAACGGCTACGACACAGGGAAGAGCGGCGACGCTCCTCTGCTCATCGGCGGCGGTGTCGGTTGTCCTCCCCTTTATGCTCTCGGCAAGAAGCTTGTGTCAGAGGGCAAGAAGGTCACTGCCATCCTTGGCTTCAACACCAAGGACGATATGATTTTAAAGAGCGATTTTGAGGCACTGGGAATTACTACATATGTCACCACCGTTGACGGCAGTGAGGGTATAAAGGGCTTTGTTACTGCTGCACTCGAGCAGGCGGGCGATTACAGCTACTTCTACTGCTGCGGCAACGAGCCTATGATGCGCTCTGTTTATTCCGCAACCAAAACCAGCGGTCAGATGAGCTTTGAAGAACGCATGGGCTGCGGATTCGGCGCATGCATGGGCTGCTCCTGCAAGACCCTTTACGGCAACAAGAGAATCTGCAAGGACGGTCCTGTTCTTGAGAAGGAGGAGATTATATGGGCAGACTGAGCGTAAATCTTTCCGGTGTTGAGCTTGACAATCCCATAATCCCCGCCAGCGGAACATTCGGCTTCGGCTATGAGTTTGCAGAGCTTTATGATATAAATATCCTCGGCTCTCTCTCCTTCAAAGGCACTACCATGGAGCCTCGTTTCGGAAATCCCACTCCCAGAATCGCTGAGTGTTCTTCAGGCATGATAAACTCTGTTGGTTTGCAGAATCCCGGCATTGACAAGGTTATCGCAGAGGAGCTTCCCAAGCTCAAGGCTGTTTTCCACAAGCCTTTAGTTGCCAACATCAGCGGCTTTGCAGTCGAAGAGTATGTTCACTGCTGCGAAAAGATAAACGACCATGCTGACATTATCGAAGTCAATGTAAGCTGTCCCAATGTTCACAACGGCGGTATGAGCTTCGGCACTGACCCTAAAAACGTTGAGGCAGTTACCAAGGCAGTCAAGGCTGTTACCACAAAGCCTGTGTATGTAAAGCTTACTCCCAATGTCACCGACATTGTTGAGATCGCAAAGGCCTGCGAGGCTGCAGGTGCTGACGGTATCAGCATGATAAACACCATGCTGGGCATGAGAATAGATTTAAAGACCAAGAAGCCTGTTATAAAGAACAAGATGGGCGGTTTCTCAGGTCCTGCCATCTTCCCCGTGGCTGTCAGAATGGTCTATCAGGTATATGATGCAGTTAAAATCCCCATTATCGGCATGGGCGGCGTTTCCTCTGCCGAGGATGTTATTGAAATGATGCTGGCAGGCGCTACCGCAGTGCAGGTGGGTGCAGCAAACCTTGTTGACCCCTTTGTCTGCCGTGACATTATAAATAATCTTCCCTGTGTTATGGACAAGTACGGTATCAATAATCTTACAGATATTATAGGAGGTGCTCACTGATGGGCAGAGACGTTATCGTAGCTTGCGATTTTGCGAGCAAAGCGGCAGTTATGGATTTCCTTTCCAAATTCGGCGAAAGAAAGCCCTTTGTCAAGATCGGCATGGAGCTTTACTACGCAGAGGGTCCTCAGATCGTAAAGGACATCAAGGCACTCGGTCACAAGATTTTCCTTGACTTAAAGCTTCACGACATTCCCAACACTGTCAAGAAGTCCATGGCAGTTCTTTCTCACCTTGACGTTGATATGACAAACCTCCATGCAGCAGGCACAAAGGCTATGATGGAGGCTGCAATCGAAGGTCTCACCCGTCCCGACGGCACCAGACCTCTCCTCATCGCTGTAACTCAGCTCACTTCCACCAGTGAAGAGAGAATGAGAGACGAGCTTCTTATCAACGAGCCCATTGACGAGGTCGTTATGAAGTACGCTCAGAATGCTATGGAAGCAGGACTTGACGGCGTTGTCTGCTCTCCTCTTGCGGCAGGTAAGGTAAAGGATCGCTGCGGCAAGACATTCATGACTGTTACCCCCGGCGTCCGCTTTGCTGACGGCGATATAGGCGATCAGTCCAGAGTCATGACCCCTGCACAGGCTAAGGAAATCGGTTCTGACTACATCGTTGTTGGCAGACCCATTACCGCCGCAGAAGATCCCGTTGCAGCCTATGAGAGATGCTGCGCTGAATTTATCGGTTAAGGAGGACTTATAAATGGAAAGCTACAAGAGAGAATTTATACAGTTCCTTGAGAGCGCAGGCGTTCTCAAGTTCGGTGACTTCACCGCAAAAAGCGGCAGAAAGATCCCTTACTTCATCAACGCAGGTATGATAAAGACCGGCGACGAGATCGCAAAGCTCGGCGAGTTCTACGCAAAGGCTTACTTTGAGAAGGTCGGCAACAAGCGCACCGTTCTCTACGGTCCTGCTTACAAGGGTATTCCCATTGCAGTTTCCGTTTCCGTTGCTCTTTCCAAGAACGGTCTCGATGTTCCCTTCTTCTTCAACCGCAAGGAAGCCAAGGATCACGGCGAGGGAGGCATCTTCGTAGGCTACGTTCCCACCGAGGGCGAAGAAATCGTTATCGTTGAGGACGTTATCACCGCAGGCACTGCTATCCGTGAGAGCATGGCCAACCTTTCCACCCTTGAGGGCGTTAAGGTTGCAGCTACCTTCGTCATGGTTGACCGCAAGGAAAAGGGTCAGGGCGAAAAGGGTGCTATGCAGGAGATTGAGGAGCAGTTCGGCTTCCCCGTATACTCTGTTGTTGATGTTTACGACATCATCGAGTACCTTGAAGAAGACGAGAAGAATGCTGAGAATGTACAGCGTATCAAGAATTACCTCGCTGTAAACGGTGCAAAAGCATGAGAAGTCTTTTAGATATAGTGGATCTTTCCACAGAAGAAATTGATGAGCTTATCGCTGTAGCTGAGGATATTATCGAAAATCCCGACAACTACCGCGAAAAGTGCAAGTATAAGAAGCTGGCAACTCTTTTCTTTGAGCCCAGCACAAGAACACGCCTTTCCTTTGAGGCGGCTATGCTTGATCTTGGCGGAAGTGTTTTAGGCTTCTCTGAGGCTCAGTCAAGCTCTGCTGCAAAGGGCGAAAGCGTTGCCGACACCGTCAAGGTTGTCGAGCTTTATGCTGACATTATCGCAATGCGCCATCCCAAGGAGGGTTCTGCTTACGTTGCGGCAAATAATGTAAGCATACCTGTCATCAATGCTGGCGACGGCGGTCACAACCATCCCACTCAGACACTCACCGACCTTCTGACTATCAAGAAGGAAAAGGGTCATTTTGACGGTCTTACCGTGGGTATCTGCGGCGATTTGCAGTTTGGCCGCACTGTTCACTCCCTTATCGGTGCTCTTTCCCGCTATGAGGGCATAAAATTTGTGCTTATCTCCCCCGAGGAACTGACCATACCCTCTTATGTACGCAATGAGATTCTTGAAGCAAAGGGAATCGAGTACGTTGAGACCCGTTCTCTTGAAGAAGCTCTGCCCGAGCTTGATATTCTCTACATGACAAGAGTTCAGCGTGAGAGATTCTTCAATGAGGCTGAGTATCTGCGCTTAAAGGACAGCTATATTCTCACTCCCGAAAAGCTTGAAAGCGCCAAGAGTGATATGTGCATCATGCATCCGCTGCCTCGAGTAAACGAGATCTCTGTTGCAATCGACAAGGACCCCAGAGCCGCTTACTTCAGACAGGCTATGTACGGTAAGTTTATCCGCATGGCTCTTATCATGAAGCTTCTCGGCATACGGTAAGGAGGGCAATATATGAACGTTGACAGCATTAGAAACGGTTATGTTATTGACCACATTCAGGCAGGCAGAGGCATGGAGATTTACAAGCTTTTGAAGCTTTCAAAGCTTGATTGCCCCGTTGCCATGATAATGAACGTCCCTTCTGCTAAAATGGGTAAAAAGGATATTATCAAGATCGACGGCAACATTGACCTTGATATGGATGTTCTCGGTTTTGTCGACCCTGACATTACCATCAACGAGATAAGAGACGGTGAGATTGTTACAAAGCAGGAAAAGATCGAGCTGCCTGAGAGAATTGTTGATGTGGTAAAGTGCAAGAATCCCCGCTGCATCACAACCACCGAGCAGGAGCTTCCTCACATTTTCAAGCTTACTAACCGCGAAAAGAAGGTCTACCGCTGCATTTACTGCGAAGCTGAGGCGAAGAAGAGATGAATATTCAGATTTTCGGAAAGCCCAAGAGCTTTGATACAGGCAAAGCTGAGCGCTGGTTTAAAGAGCGCAGGATAAAATATCAGTACATTGACCTTAAAGTCAAAGGCATGAGCGCAGGTGAGTACAAAAGCGTAAAAGCAGCATTGGGCGGCGATTTTTACAAGATGGTCGATACCAAATGCAAGCTTTACGAGGATACTTACTTTGAGCATCTTGCCTACGATGAGGACAAAGAAGAAAAGCTGATGGAATATCCCCTCCTGCTGGCTGCACCCATTGTCAGAAACGGCAGACAGGCAACGGTCGGCTTCTGCCCTGAAGTATGGCAGAAGTGGATAGACGCAGAAAAATAAATATTTACAGCCGAAGCAGAAAACTGCTTCGGCTGATTTGTTATAATCTCTTTTATGTCATCACATCATCGGGGATTATTTGACATCCTTTGCGGAAAGTTGTATGATAATATGAGTACATGATTTGGAGGAACCTGCATGAAAAAACGTTCCGCACTAAGAATAGTCCTTGCAGTTATTGTTCTTATTGCAATAACTGCTGTTTCCGCATTGGTAAATCTGAACCCTCCTGAAAACGCTGCTCCTGCAGCCTCTGATACAGATATCGCAGAATCACAGAGCGACTTTACTTCTGCTGACAGAAGCGAACCTGTCTCCAGAACTGAACTCAGCAAGGCTGAGCCGCTGCCCCCTGACTGTGTTACCGTCCAGATGGGCGGAGATGTGCTGCTTCATGACTCTGTAGTCAAAGCAGCAAAAACAGGGGATTCCTCTTACGGTCATATAAGCAATTACCTCTCACTTTTCAGTGATGTTTTTGTCTCTGACCTCAATATCGTAAATCTTGAAGGTCCTACCGACGCAAAAGGCAAAAACAACGGCGTTCAGGGCTATCCCGTTTTCAATATGCCCTATGAAATACTGACCGCTCTCAAAGACATAAATGTTGACGTATGTGTGACCGCCAACAACCACACCTGCGACATGGGCTTTGCAGGGGTTAAAAAGACTGTGAGCAATGTAAAAAAAGCAGGCATGACGCCTGTTGGCAGCTATGAGACAGAAGATGACTCAAAAAAGTGCTGCATCATTGAGATAAATAATATCAAAATAGGCATCGCTGCATTTACCACATATACCGAAGGCTCTGTAAAATCGGACAAGACCTTCTGCGTCAACAAGTGCGGCAAGTCGGAAAGCAAGATGCTGGAGGCTGTGAAGCCTGCAATTGATGACCTCAAAGCCAACGGCGCGGAATTTATTATCGTCTCTCTCCATTGGGGCAACGAATACGAAAGCGCACCCACTGAAATTCAGCAGAATGTCGCCGCTCAGCTTTGCATGTACGGTGCTGATGTTATTATGGGAAGTCATTCCCATTGCGTTCAGCCGATTGAGCTCCTTACTGTATTCCGCGGCGGCAAAGAAAGTAAAGCGCTTGTTATCTACTCTCTCGGAAACCTTTTTGCCAATCAGACAGGTCTTGACATTCCCAAAACGCAGGAAGGTATGGTTGTTTCCATAAAAGCCGTGCGCGGCTCCGACGGCATTGTCAGACTTGAGGATGCATTCTATATGCCTACATACACTTATGTCAGCGGAAGCAGGGGCAAAAATTTCATGAAGCTTGTCGCTGCAGGAGAATACGCTTCTGCAACCGAAAAGCCCTCTTTCTTCAAGAGTGATTCTGCATGGAAAAAGTGTAAGAACGCCTGGAAGAATGTAAATAAAACAGCAGGCTCCGCTATTCCCTGTGTCTCTGACCCCTCGGCTTATCCTGCAGGATTTTTCGCCTTCAATGAAGAAATCAGCACATCTGATTTAGCTTGAGCATTATTGCGTGGTGTACTTAATGAAAAACAAAGTAACAAGGATAATTGTTTTTTCTTTTCTTATTCTCGTCCTCTTTGCAGTACAGCTGTTTGTCATGGGAGAATACCCATTCAAAAGCTGTTCTGATAACCCTTCTCCCGTTATCCCTTCGAATTCTGATGTTTCTCACACCGATGTTTCCTTCTCCGATGCGCCTGCTGTCAGTGAATGCGACAGCCCTTCAGACATCGAGCTCCCCCCACCCGAAGATATTCCTGTGGTCATCGAGCTTCAGGACCTGGCAGGCACTGATACTGCGAAGGGAATCAAAAAAATCGCCTCAGAGCATGCTGTTGCAGGTCTGACCGTTGCAGTTATCAAGGACGGACAGATTGCCTATCACTACGAATACGGCTACGCAGACACGGAGGATAAACGTCCTGTCACAGTCAACACCAAATTCAGGATAGCATCACTGAGCAAGGTTTTCACCTCAATGATGGCTATGAAGCTCTCTGAGGACGGAAAGCTCAATCTTGACAGACATATCGGAGGTATACTGGGACTTACGGTAAGGCACCCGAAGTATAAAAAAACCGATATTACCACAAGGATGCTGCTGACCCATACTGCATCCTTCGACGACAAAAACCCCATATTTTCAACCTATCTTCAGAATGACCTTGAGGACAAAAATGTTTACACCCCTGCAAAACCCGGTACAAAATTCCATTATAACAATTTCGGCATGGGTGTTGCAGGTGCTGTTGTTGAAAAAGCATCCGGCATGAAGCTTACCGATTACGCACAGAGCGCTTTTTTCGATCCTATGGGAGTTGATGCAGGCTACGACGGAACAAAGCTTGAGGACAGAAAAGATGTTGCCGACTGCATGCTTAGAAAAAAGGTTCAGAAAACCGCGGAAGAGCTTGTAAAAAAGAAGGAAACCCGCTCAATCGGGCGAAATCATTCCCTTGCTGCAGGAGGTCTTCTTATCAGTGCGGTGGACATGGCAAAGGTCACCTCTATACTGATTAACGGCGGCGTTTATGACGGTCAGAGGTATCTGTCGGAAGAAACGGTGGCGACAATCCATACTCCCCACATTGAAACCGGCAAGTTTACCCAGTGCATCGGCATAAGA
The DNA here is from genome assembly GCA_045604945.1 of Acutalibacteraceae bacterium. Taxonomy (GTDB): domain Bacteria; phylum Bacillota; class Clostridia; order Oscillospirales; family Acutalibacteraceae; genus JAISGQ01. The sequence goes on along the minus strand of JAZUPA010000007.1, from coordinate 22,178 downwards.
AGGTCGGATAAGCTAATTCCTGACCGCACCATGTATTACCATACCGGTGCCGCCTACGGCATATTTTCACTGATGGCTTACGATATTGAGGACGGCTCAGGTGTTGTCATTCTCTCCACCGGTTCTCTCGATTACAGCGACAGCAACGGCGTCCGTACAATTTGCTCCGAAATAATGGAGCTTGTATATGAGGACCTGATTTAGCGTCTAAGTATAAAAAACACCGCTGATAATTCAGCGGTGTTTTTGTCTTTATTGTTTTTATGCGAACAGAATTATGCTGGCTGTCATTGCAATTGCGTTGTTGAGAAGGTGCAGAAGCATTGAAGCGCATATATTCTTTGCTTTGTAGCAGCAGGTGGCAAAAATAAGTCCCTGGGGCAGATATGCGACAATGTACACAAGCTCAGAAAGATCGCCTGTTGCGATAAATGTGGGCAGTACGTGGATCGATGCAAACAGAAGAGCGGACATCACAGCTGCAAGAACTGCGGTTACCTTGCCCTTTGCAAAGGGTCTGAACAGCACGCCGCGGAAGAATACTTCCTCGATTATCGGTGCGCAGACACATGCCATGAATGTCATTGCAAGCTTTGATTCCTGAGCATAGTTTACGACAGTATCCTGATTGGTGCTTGTCAGGTCGCTTGAGAACATTCCGATTATTACCTGAGAAACCATGTTGAATGCGAGAATTGCCAGATAACCGAGATACAGAACTATAATCCAGATATATCTGGGCTTCTGCTGCACAGCGCGTCTGATGCTTGCCCAGATGTACTTTCCGAATATCAGAAGCACAATAGTGAGCATTATAACGTAGTAGCTGAGGTTAAACTGGAGGTCTGTCATTTCATAGCCGACAGTCAGTCTGAGCACTTCAGAAACGACGGCTATCAGCAGCGATAAGCCCACGAGATATACAGGCAGTAATATAAGACCTATTATTACTCCGCGTTTACTGAGTACAACTTCTCCGTCATCAAGAATTCTGTGAAGTGACTTTTTATTTTCCATTGTTGCATCCTCCTAGGTATATTATTTTCTTTGCTTTCTCAAGTAATGCACCGTGCTCATTGGGAAGGTCATTTTCAATAACCTCTGTGAGCAGCTCATCCAGTATCTCTCCCACTCTTTTGCCCTGACGCACTCCAAGACCCACTATGTCTCCACCTCTTATGGCAAGCTGCGCCAGAGTGCAGCAGCTGTTGTTCTTCAGTGTTTCCTCAAAAATACTCTCAAACTCGTATATTCTCTCAAGTCTGCTCTCTGCAGATTCACTGGTATGCGCCATGGAATCTGCTTTCATAAGCGCCAGCACATCCCTGAGAAAATCCTCCCCGTACTTTCTTATTCTGCGTTTTACCACCACAGGAATGGGCGTTATGTTCAGATGGTGCAGCCGCACAAGGCTCGTCACCCTGTCGCGGGTATAGGAATCAGGCTTGAGCCGCGGCCAGATACGCTTGAGCAGAAAAGCGCCGTGTGCTTCGTGATTATAGAAATGACCTCTGTCATCGTCGCCCATAAAGAATTTATCGGGCTTTCCGAAATCGTGAAACAACGCTGCCAGACGCAGCACGGGAGTCGGCTCGATATTTTCAAGGGTATCAATGGTATGCCCGAGGGCATCCTTTGTATGGTGAGGGCTTTTCTGGTCAAAGCCGTGAAGCTTGGACAGCCCGGGAAGCACTATATTAAGGACAAAGTGGTATTCTCTTATAACTCTTCCTGCGTTTTTTCCGCAGATAAGCTTTTTGAGCTCTTCGAATATCCGCTCTCCTGCAATCTTATTCAGCAGTTTGCGTTTTGCTTTAAGTGCCTTTGCAGTGTTTTCTTCTATTTCAAAACCCAGCACCGCAGAAAAGCGCAGTGCTCTCATTATTCTGAGTGCATCCTCGGAAAAACGCTCTTCAGCATTACCCACCGCTCGGATTATTCCATTTTCTATATCCTGCGCACCGCCGAAAGGGTCAGCAAATCCCCTTTTCGGACTGTAGGCTATGGCGTTGCAGGTGAAATCCCTTCGGGAAAGGTCCTCTTCAAGAGTTGCACCAAATTTCACCGAATCAGGTCTTCGGGAATCGGAGTAGCTGCCATCGGTGCGGTAGGTTGTTATTTCCAGAGGTGTATCTTCAAAAATTACGGTTACCGTGCCATGCTTTATGCCTGTTGGAATCGTTCTTTTGTCGCTGAATACTTCCAGCACTTCGTCGGGCATAGCGGATGTGCATATATCCCAGTCCGACATTTCCCGACCCATTATGCTGTCGCGGACACAGCCTCCTACAACATACGCCTCAAAGCCGGAATCTTCAAGCCTTTCAAGCGCCGCTGCGACATTTTCGGGCAATCGCTCCATTCCCTCACCTCTTTTCTTTTACATTGTAACACAAAAAAGCGCACATGAAAACATGTAATTGAAAAAATCACACGGCAAACTGCAAAAATACACAGAAATAAGGGACTACAAAAGGTTTCTCCCTTTGAGCAGCCCCGATATGAAGTCCACAATTTTTTGCATAAGAAAAGCAGGCTTTTCGCCTGCTTTTTATATTTCGAAAAGTCTGCGGGATTTTTCTCCGTCAGCAAGAATCGCTTCCTTCAGCGCTTCGATTGATGGAAATTTCTGCTCAGGGCGAAGATATTTCACAAGGTTTACCTTTATCTTTCTGCCGTAAAGATCTCCGCTGTAATCACATATCCATGTTTCGCTCAGGGGCTTGTCTGAGCCCACTGTGGGCTTTATTCCGATGTTTGTAACGGCACAGTATCTATTCCCGTCAACCTCTGCAAAGGAAGCATAAACTCCGTATTTCGGACAGATGAACCCTTCGGGAAACATCTGATTTATGGTAGGTGCGCCCAGTGTTCTTCCGAGATGTCTGCCTCCTACCACCTCAAGCTCATAGGCAAAGGGTCTGCCGAGCATAGCAGCGGCGCTTTCGGCGTCTCCCTCGTCAAGAAAGGCGCGAATTGCAGAAGAGCTTACGCTTTTTCCGTCAACCTCAACCGATGGCACAACCGTGCAGTCAATTCCGTGCTCTGCACAGAGCTGTCTGAGCATATCTGCATTGCCCTTTGCTCCGTTTCCAAAACGGTAATTGAAGCCGCACACCACATGCTTTGCTCCCAGCCTGTCGACCAGTATATCGCGAACAAAACTTTCTGCGGAAAGACCGCGTATCTCCGAAAAATCCGGCTCGCAGAGAAGCTCTACGCCGTAATCGGCGAATATCCTCTCCCGCTGCTCGTCAGTGGTCAGAAACCTGTCGTCACCCTTTTTCAGCGTTCCTCGCTTAAAGGTAAGGACCGTTGTTTTCAGCCCTTCTCTCTCTGCCGCCAGGATAACTTCCCTATGCCCTATATGCAATCCGTCAAACTGACCGAGAGCCACCGATGTGTTATTCTGTTTTTCGGAAAGGGGAATTTTCTCCAAGGGGTTGTCCCTCCAAATTTATCAAAACTGCTTTTTAATCTTTATTTCGCCCGAATCAAGTATTACCGTTCCCAGTGCCAGAAATTCGCCGCTCTGAGCAATAAGGCGTACTGTTTCGCCGCTGTCCTGAGTTTTGAAGCGGCTCAGTCTTTCAAGGGATAGCGCTCCGCCGTTTTTTACTCTTACAGCCTGGGCATCGGAAACCTTTACCGCTCTGTAGTCTTCGAATATACTTCCCACCGGAAGCAGTATTTCCTGAAGCCTGCCTTCTGCGCAAAGAGCCTTGGCTTCGTCAAGAGTCACTGCCTGTGACAGGTCATATCCGCAGGCATTTGTCCTGCGAAGGGATGATACCGCCGCGCCGCAGCCAAGAGAAGTTCCGATATCTGCAACCAGAGTTCTTATATAAGTACCCTTCGAGCAGCGGCAGAGGATTTCTCCTTCGCCCTTTTCCTCGTCATAGGAAAGCAATTCAAGCTTTTTTATTATTACTGTACGGGCAGGTCTTTCCACCGTCTCGCCGCTCCGGGCTATATCGTAAAGACGTCTGCCGCCTACGGAGACAGCAGAATACATAGGGGGTATCTGGGTTATTTCACCTTTAAAAAGCTCGATTACGGAGCGCAGCTCTGCTTCTGTTACCGATGCCTTCTGTTCTCTCAGGATCTCTCCCCAGATGTCAAGAGTATCGGTCTCAACGCCGAGCCTGAACCCCGAAACATATTCCTTATCGTGGTCAGGAAGCAGATCCGCTGCCTTTGTGGCTTTTCCCACCAGAATTGGCAGAACGCCCGTTGCCATAGGGTCGAGCGTTCCTGTGTGTCCTATTTTTCTTGTTTTAAGCAGTCCGCGCATGACCGCGCAGACATCAAAGGATGTAAAATCCTGAGGCTTGTCTATTATAAGAATCCCGTCACTCATAGGTAGCTCTCCAGAACCTTCTTCATCTCGATCTTTGCCATGTCGAGATCGCCGGGGATGGTGCAGCCTGCTGCCACAATATGTCCGCCGCCGCCAAACGCCTTGCATATATCGCAGGCGCTGATTCCGGGCATTGATCTGACGGAAACCTTGAAGCCTCCGTCGCACTGACGGAAGGTTATTCCAACCTGAACACCCTCTATCTGTATAGGCATGGAGGCGATGTTTTCAATATCGCCCTCGCCTGCTCCGGCTTTTTCGATCATTTCAGATGTGATGCTTACAACAGCAGCTTTTCCGCCGTACCAGTATTCGAGATTTTTATAAATGCTGCGCTCAATTTCTATACGCGCCTTTGTTTTTGTCTCAAACATGAGCTTGTTAATGGGGGATGTATTTACACCCATCTCCAGAAGCTCCGCTGCAAGGCGGAGAGTATGGGCTGTGGTGCTGCTGTAACGGAAGCAGCCTGTGTCGGTGGATATTGCGGTGTATACCGCTTCTCCCATTTTTACATCGGGGGTAACGCCCAGCTGCTTTATCAGACGCCAGATAACCTCTCCTGCAGCAGCAGCGGAGCTGTCCAGCAGGAGATTTTTGGCGTAGCCTGTGTTGGAGCCGTGGTGGTCGACGCAGAGAAGCACTCTGCTGCCGTATTCCTTCTCAACCGAAGGTCCCAGCAGCTTCGGGTCTGCCACGTCCACCGCAATGATGTTCTCTGTGCGGAAGCTTTCGCTCTGGAGCCCCTCGTAAATATAGGAATATTTGGAGGGGATTATATCAGCGCACATTACATTTGCCCTTTTACCCATAAGGCGAAGCGCACGGCACAGTGCAAAGGCAGAGCCGATGGTGTCGCCGTCGGGGTAACGGTGGCAAAGTATAAGGTATTTGTCTTTTTCAGCAAGAAGCTGTGCTGCCTGCTTTACGGATATTTTACTCATGACGCGACCGTCTCCCTGCTGTAGGTTTATTCAGCTTCTTCTCCGTCCTCTTCATCATCCCTGAATTCGAAGGTGTTAAGAATTTTATTGATTTCTGCACTGTGGGCAATGGAATTATCTGCAACAAAGCGAAGCTCAGGTACTGAACGCATGGAAAGGCTTCTTCCCAGCTCGCGGCGGATATAGCCTGCCGCGGATTTCAGTCCCTTTACCGATTCCTTTGTCTTTTCCATGCCTTCCATGGCAGAAACATATACGGTTGCGTAGGAAAGGTCACGGGTGACCTCGACGCGTACAACCGAGAGAAGCTGCGAAACGCGGGGATCCTTTATGGTGCGCAGTATGGCGCACAGCTCGCGATGCACATCTTCATTTATTCTGTCTATCTTATGACTTGGCATATTTTAATCCTTTCGGGTAATCAGTGATTACGCTAATGTTTCAGCAACAATCTCTCCCTCAGTCAGAAAATTCGCCGAAGGCGAACTTTCTGACAGCTCCCTCATCAGAGGGAGCCAAGTCAGATTATGCACTAATTAACAGATCAGTCTCTGTATTCCTCAATGATGAATGCCTCGAGGAAGTCGCCTTCCTTGATATCGTTGAACTTCTCAAGTCCGATACCGCACTCGTAGCCCTGTGCAACTTCCTTTACGTCGTCCTTGAAGCGGCGGAGGGAATCGATCTTATCCTCTGCGATGACGATACCGTCACGAACCACTCGGATAAGTGCGGAACGCTGGATCTTGCCCTGTACAACGTAAGAACCTGCGATGGTGCCGACACCTGTGACCTTGAATACCTGGCGGACTTCGCTTCTGCCGAGATCCACAACTCTGGTCTTGGGCGCAAGCATACCCTTCATAGCAGACTCGATCTCTTCGATGCACTCGTAGATGACTCTGTAGAGACGCATATCAACGCCCTGACGGACTGCATATTCCTGTGCTACGGGGTCAGGACGGACGTTGAAGCCGACGATGATAGCGTTTGATGCATCTGCAAGGGAAACGTCAGACTCTCTGATAGCACCGACTGCACAGTGGATGCAGCTGACTCGTACTTCCTCGTTGGAAAGCTTCTCAAGAGACTGTCTTACAGCCTCTACAGAGCCCTGAACGTCAGCCTTGACGATTATCTTGAGCTCCTTCATATCGTTGGACTGCATCTGGGAGAACAGGTTATCAAGGGTAACTCTTGTCTGTGCGCGGAACTGCTCTTCCTTTGCATCATTCTTTCTCTGCTCAACGAGCTCACGACCGAGACGCTCATCGGAAACTACATTGAAGATGTCGCCGCCGGTGGGTACTTCGTCAAGACCTGTGATCTCAACAGGGAAGGAAGGACCTGCTGCCTCGACTTTTTCGCCCTTGTCGTTGGTCATTGCACGGACACGACCGATGGTGGTGCCTGCAACGATGATATCGCCTGCGCGAAGGGTACCGTTCTGAACAAGAACTGTTGCAATAGGACCTCTGCCCTTGTCAAGACGTGCTTCGATAACAATACCCTTACCTGCTCTGTCGGGGTTGGCGCGGAGCTCCTTCATCTCCGCAACCAGCATGACGTTTTCAAGCAGATCATCGATACCTGCATGGGTCTTTGCTGATACGGGAACGCAGATTACATCGCCGCCCCATTCTTCGGGAACAAGGTTGTATTCGGTAAGCTGCTGCTTTACCTGGTCGGGGTTTGCGGTGGGTTTATCCATCTTGTTGATTGCAACGATTACGGAAACGTTTGCTGCCTTTGCATGGTTGATTGCTTCAACTGTCTGGGGCATGATACCGTCGTCAGCTGCGACAACAAGGATAGCAATATCGGTTGCCATTGCGCCTCGTGCGCGCATGGTGGTGAATGCTTCGTGACCGGGGGTGTCGAGGAAGGTTATCTCGCCGTCACCAACAGCAACACGGTATGCACCGATGTGCTGTGTGATGCCGCCTGCCTCGCCTGCGGTTACATTTGCAGAACGGATAGCGTCGAGAAGGCTGGTCTTGCCGTGGTCAACGTGACCCATGACACAGACAACAGGACTTCTGGGAATGAGGTTCTCATCGGTATCTTCGCTGTCGTCGATGATTCTCTCCTCGATGGATACGATTACCTCAGGCTCAACCTTTACGTTGAACTCGGTCGCTACGAGATATGCAGTGTCAAAATCGATGGTGTCGTTGACGGTTGCCATTACGCCGACGGTCATAAAGAGGCTCTTTACAACCTCAGCTGCAGTTACCTTCATGCGGGCTGCAAGGTCAGAAACCACGATTTCAGGAGGACACTGGATGGTGAGAGATCTCTTTTCTCTCTCCTGCTTGATTCTCTTCAGTCTCTCCTGCTCAGTCTCGCGCTTGTTGCTCTTGTGAGGCTTGCGGTACTGCTGGGACTTCTGATTGAGCTTCTGCTTGTTCTGGGTGTTCTCAGCTCTTGCGCCTGCCTTTGCATGAGCCATATCGTCATACTTGGTGTTGTACTTGTCGATGGTGACCTGCACAGTGCGGGTATCGACGATTCTGGTCTTGGGTGCTTCTGCGCCGCTTGTTACGTTTGCGCCAACAACAACCTCGCTCTCCTGCTTCTTCTGACCGGGACGAGCCTGTCTCTGCTGGGGCTTCTGAGCGTTCTGCTGTTTGTTTGCATTGCTGTTTGTGTTCTGCTTCTGAGCAGCGGGCTTTGTGGGAACAGTGCCGAGAACTGCAGCGCCCTGAGTTTTCTCAGGTTTCTTTGCTTCCTGCGTCTTTTCCTCGGGCTTCTTCTCTTCCCTGACCTCTTTCTTCTCCTCAGCCGGTGCAGCTGCAGGCTCTTCCTTTGCTTCAGGTGCAAAGGCGCCCTCGTTGCTTACAATAGGCTGTGCGGATGCGAGATACTCATCAAAGCTGGAAACAGCGTATTTCTTTGTGACAGTATCCATAACGATGCTGATGTCGGAAGCATCGATGACTGTCATGGTGGTGTATTTCTTTCCTGACTTGCTCTTTTCCTTGAGGAGCTCTACAAGCTCCTTGCTTGCTATATTCAGGTCTTTTGCAAGCTCATGTATTTTGCATTTTACTTCAATTGGCATTAAATTACTCCTCCCCGTTGTTGCTGCCGAGCAGCTTCATTACGGAACCGGCAAAGCCCTCATCGTTTACAGAAACGATTTTGGCTGCCTTTCCTACGGCATTCCCCAGTGCTTTGACATCAAAGGGAATAGTGTGTATGGGCGTTCCGCTTTCCCTCAGAGAAAACTCAAGCTCTTTCCTTGTTTTTGGCGAGATATCTGAGGTTATGATAATCAGCCTGCTCTGCCCTGACTTTACGCTGTCGACCGCAGGGTCGAAGCCAAGGGAAATTTTTCCCGCTCTTCTTGCAAGTCCAAGCAGAGAAAGCACTTTGTCATTCATTGCCGGCAAGCTCTCCTTCCATTGCGTCATAGACCTCTTCCTCAATTTTGCAGGAGAAGGCTCTCTCAAGGCTGCGCTTCTTTCTTGCAAGCTTCAGACAGTCGAGACTGTGACAGATATATGCCCCTCTGCCGGGTTTTCTGCCCGTTGTGTCGAGAGAAATCTCGCCCTCAGGGCTTTTTGCTATTCGGAGCAGCTCCCGCTTTGGCTTCATTTCGCCGCAGCCAAGGCACATCCGAAGGGGTATTTTTCTTTGCTTCTGCACCAATCTCTTCTCCTTTCGAGGTCTTTGAGCAATAATAAATTATTCGTCTGCTGCGCCGCTTTCGGAACGGATATCTATCTTCCAGCCGGTAAGACGGGCTGCAAGACGGGCATTCTGTCCCTTGTTGCCGATTGCCAGTGAAAGCTGATCATCGGGGACGGTGACGCGGCATGCTCGAGGTGAGCTTTCATCTATTACAACGCTGAGCACATTCGCAGGGGAAAGTGCCTTCGCGATGAATGCGGAGGGATCCTCGCTGTAGTTGATGATGTCGATCTTCTCGCCGCCAAGCTCTGCAACTATTGCATTTACTCGTGCGCCTCTGGGACCTATGCAAGCGCCGATGGGGTCGACATTTTCATCGTTGCTGAGAACGGCAAGCTTTGTGCGGCTGCCTGCTTCTCTGGATACTGCCTTTATTTCAACTGTACCGTCGAAAATTTCGGGTACTTCGGTCTCGAAAAGTCTTTTGACAAGACCGGGATGAGTTCTGGAAATGGTTGCCTTGGGTGAGCGCTCGTTGTTTTCAGCAGCCTGCTGAAGCTCGCGCACATCAACAACATATACCTTGACAGGCTTGCCGGGAACGAGAACCTCACCGGGGATCTGCTCGTTCTTGGGAAGCACCACGTCAACCTTGCCGATCTTGATGATAGCAGCGCCGGACTTGGGATCAACACGCTCGACGGTGCCTGTTACAAGCTCCTGGTTTCTGCTCTGAAGTTCGGAATATACCTGCTCGCGCTCCATATCGCGGATGCCCTGACGGATAACGTGCTTTGCGGTCATTGCTGCGATTCTGCCGAACTGCTTTGTCTGCAGCTTTACGCGCACTACCTGACCGATCTCTGCGCCCGGGTCGATCTTCTGTGCCTGCTCAAGGAGGATGCAGTGACCCTTGGTATGTTCGTCAACCTCTTCCGCTACGGTCTGACAGACAAAAACCTCAAAGGTTTCGGTCTCGGGTTCAATATTTACGATAACGTTGTCGTTGCCGTTGTGGGAACCCTTGATTGCGGAAACGATCGCCTTGCGGATCTTTTCACACATATATGTCACAGGGATTCCCTTTTCCTGCTCGAACATGTACAGTGCCTCAAACAGCTCCTTGTTGGATGTGTCAACTGCCTGAGCCTTGCTCTTTCTTCTCGTTGCCATCGAAAATAACCTCCGTTACAATTATATGTTGTTATTCTTCTATTTCTTCATAAAGTCTGACGCTTACAGCATCCTTAAGGGCAATTTCAAATCTTGTTCCCTCGAGATCCTCGAGAACTATCATCTTGTCGCGAAGCTCTACCAGAGAGGCTATTATTTCCTTTTCTCCGGTCTCCTCATGGGGTCTGTAAAGCTGGATTGCAATATCTCTGCCTGCCATTTTTTCGTAATGCTCGGGCTTTGTCAGTGCGCGCTCTATACCGGGAGAACTTACCTCCAGGGACCATGCGCCGTCAATGGGGTCGAGCTCGTCAAGGGGCTTGTCGATGGCTCTTGACAGCCTTTCGCAGTCGAGAATATCAACTCCGCCCTCCTTGTCGATGATTATGCGCAGACACCACTCGGTGCCTTCCTTGAGGTACTGGATATCCCAGATATCAAGACCCATTTCATCGGCTATGGGCTTTACCACCGCAGCAGCCTTAGCTATGGTCATTCCGCCTTTGCTTTTAGCCATGTTTTTTCCTCCGTAACAATACAAAAGAGCGGACCGCGAAGCCCACTCCTTTGATACCTTTATTCTTACATACATATTATAGCACGCAGCGGTGCATTATACAAGTCTTTTTTGAAATTTTATTCCTCTTCTGCTGCAGTTTCTTCCTCTTCAGAATCAGCATCAAGCTCAGCAATCTCAGATTCGAGCTTTGCGGAATATACCACAGAGCCGTAATATCCGCCGATTATCACAAGTACGGATACGATGTAGATGAAACGGGGAAGGAAGGAGCTTACATCGGTCAGTTTGCAGAGCAGCGCAAGCATTATTGCTGCAAGGGCTGCATAGCAGACCGTTGCCAGAGAAAACGACACCACAAAGCCGATATTCATTCTGTCTCTCTTTATTCTGGAAACAAGCTCCACCACAGAGCCTGAGAAATAAAGAATGCCAAGACCGCCTACAGCGATAAGTGCCATTATGGGTGTTGAAAGGAAGTATTCTCCTGTTGTGGAGTTCACATTCACAAAACCCATTACATAGGCAAATATAAATGCTGCCAGCAGCAGTACGATGGTGATGATATCAATCAGTATCTTGTTCTTGCTTTCATTGGTCTTCATTTTCGACCATTCCTTTCTCCTTGAGGGTTTGCTTTTCCAGAATAAATATCCGATATACATTCTATTTCACAATACCCTTCAAGTCAAGGGTAATTGTGCGACTTTAAGGTGAACAGCCGGTGAATTCGGGTATTTTGTCAGATCTAGTCGATAAGGCGTCTGAGAAGCTCCTTTGTGTCGCCGCTGGCAATGAGGTAATGCTGTCCAGCTCTTACCTTCAGTCTGTCAGATGCGGGGGTGTCGGACACTATCGCTCCGGCTCTTGCATGAATCTGCATATGCTCGGAGGAGCCGAATTTTACCACCAGCACATTGGGGTTTCCCGGAATATGTGTCTCGTCAGGGTCCGAAACCGCCCATGCAAAGCGGCAGTTTTCATACTTTTTATCTGCCAGTACAAGTTCGTACAGCTCTCTTACCGCTCCGTCAAAGGCGCAGGTCTTCTTTGATTCAAACAGAATCAGCATCGGGTCGATTCTTGCCCCCGTATATTTTGCTGAATACGCGCATCTTGCAAGGAAATTGCTTATTTTTGAGCTTTTTTCCTCAGTCTTCGGTGATGCTGCGGTATTCTGGATGGTGGTCTCGGTTGCCAGATAAGCAATGCTCCTTGCGCTGTCGCCTTTGCAGGCATCAGCAAGCTTTTCTCTGATTTTCCTCGAATTCTCACTGCAGTCTTCGTTGCGGTTTATTGCTGCCGCAAGCTCTGAAGGATTGTCAAAGGTAATTTCGGGAAAAAGCTCGGCAGGGTCAATATTCATACCGCCCTTGCCGGCATACGCCTCCATATCGGGGGTATAGAAATACACAGGTTTTCCCATTATGCTGGCTTCTGCGGAAACGCCCGAATAGTCGGTCACTATGATGTCTGCTGCTCGGATAGCCTCCTGAATGGTCATTTCCGTGTCAACGACTACCCTTTCATCGCTGATTTTTGTTTTTCTGTCCTTTGGATGCAGCTTCACAACCAGGGATGAGTTTTCAAAATCAAAGGCAGAAATCAGCTCTTCGCACGGCACAGCCCTGTCTTTTCTCAGGGTCGGTGCATATACTACAATCCTTTTTCCGCAGGTGGAGGGATGGAGCTTCCAGAGCTTGTATCGATCCTTCTCTCCGTCCCTTTCCAGCAGCTCATCGGTAACGGGAAGTCCCAGTGACAGAACTCTGCTGCGGTCGGTATTCAGTGCTTCGGAAAACATCTCGCGGACATACTCACTGCCGACTATTACATAATCATACCCGGAGTGAAGTCTCAGACCTTCGGCTACCACAGGGTCTATCTCCTTGTCATCACCGACTATCTGCCATCCGAACTTCTTGAAAGGTGCCATGGAATGCCATATCTGTATTATGCGCAGCTCTTCACGGTGTCTGAGCATACCGATTTCTGCGGTTCCGCTCTCGGTTATGCACACCTTGGAGCCCGCCAGCAGGCGCATTCTGTCCAGCATAAGAAAGGGGTGGCTGAAGCCGTAGCGTCCGCTTTTATCCTTCTTGCAGGAAAAACGGAGCTCGGTATTGGGAGATCTTTTTCTTATCTCCTCAGCAATGAGCAGAAAATTCTCACTGGCGCTGTCAGCCCTTCGGCTGATGAAAAGCACCCTGTCCCTCGGTGGTGCAAGAATCTTCATAATCGCATAAATGAAGCTCATCAGCCCTCTCAGTATGCAGATTGCAAACTTCTTCATGAGGTCTTCCTTTCTTCTTTTGCGTCAAAAAAGCTCATTCCCCTGAGCTTTGAAACCCAGTTACGGGGATTAAGCCATGGCAGGGCAGGCTTTGCGTGTCTGTCCTTTGTCTGTCTGTAAAACAGCCACATGCCCATTACTATCAGCACAAGTGCGCCCTGGGCTATCATCACATAGATGAATCTTTCTTCCTTGAAGGGAAGTCTTATCTCCTGGGAGAAGATCATGCAGAATCCGAATGCGGAAAGCACTACGCTGAAAACAGTATATACCGTTATTCCTCTCCAGTAAGTGTATCTGAGAATCAGCACACTGAGGGCAAGAGCTGCCACAACAGCGCTTATAGCCTGCGAAATCATGACAAAATGCAGTCTTGAGCTGATGGTGGAGTTCCAGTACAGGGAATCGGAGCGTATAGCCTCAAAGAAGCACTGGCTCAGTCCGTAAAGGAACATGAACATAAGGGTAATATCTCCCCTGCGGCAGGGAAATGCATAGAAATGATACCTTGCAAGGAACATGCAGGTAAGAAGCGCACATATCAGAAAAGCGGCAAGGGCTTCAAAGAAATATACGTTGAGCAGCCACTCTCCGCCCGCTTCGTCCCATGTGGAAAAAGGTGCGCGCTGAAGCCATTCTGCCGATACGGCGCTGCCGCGGTCAGTAGTTGAAAACTGGGCTGCAAGCCTTCCGATGCATATGCCCAGGGCAAGCCCCGGAACACAGGCATCCGAAAGCATCAGGATGTTCACATTGAATATAAGGCATACCAGCACCATTACCAGCAGACCTGCTCCAAGGGCTCCGTACAGTCCGAATCCGCCCTCAAGATAGGTCTCCATACGGGTCAGCTGATGGATATCAACATGTCTGTCCGCGCCGTGCCAGCAATAAAATGCTCTGGCACCCATTATTCCCAGAGGGAGCGAGGGTATTGCCACAAACAGCACATCGTTTATTCTCTCACGCTGGAAGGCACGCATGAACATCGCCATGACAACGCCTGCCAGCAATGCTGCTGCAATTGTCAGCCCATACCAGTAAATTGAATAGTCTTCATAAAAAGCTGCGACCAGGTCGTTTCCCATGCCTTCACCTCCTAAAGTTCATCTTCATCCGGCATTGCAGATGCAAAATATACTATATCGCTTACCATTCGCTCGCCGGAGTTGGATACGGTATTATAGACCTTTCCCATGAATACCATACACGAACTCTGACCGCCGTCGAGGTTGTATGCATTCACGCAGCCCTCATTATAGAACAGCTTCGCAAACTGGCTGGTTGTAAGTCCTGCGGAATCATAGGTGCGTCCGTCGACCACTATCATAAGGTACTCAAGCTCACCTATCTGACCTATTCCCGTTCTGGGGTTGCGTCCGTAGTTCATGGTAGCAAGCTTATCCTTCTTCGCATTTTTGTACTGACAGAGAACTCCGTCGCGCACCAGTACCGGTCCGAAGGAAAGGGAATTGTAGACTGTCGTATTCTCAAGGAAGCCTGAATTTATGGCTTCGGCGGAGGACATGAAGTGGAAATTGCCGTCCGAATCAATGAAAAGACTTTCTTTTCCGCTTTTCTTGTTGCTGTAATATGTACCCTGTCTGATGATTACTCCGTTATTGCGAAGGGTAAAGAAATCGCCGTTTATCGCAACAATGGCATTCATCTTTTTTGCCTGTACGCTGGGCTTTGAACGGTTTCTGTAGCCCGATGTGGACACGGATGTGCGCAACTGGGTGGGATGTGCGATCCTTACCTTTGCATAGTTTGCCACATAGGATCTGCCGTCAAGCTTCTTTTTTACCCTCCACATATCAACCGTTATGGAAGGATCCTCATATACAGTGTGGGTGATGCCCTTGTCGTCCTTGTAGGTGTACTTGTCGGCTGCGGAATATTCAGCACCGGGAGAGTCGGTAACGGGCAGCAGGAACAGCTTCGGCATTCCCCTTACCTCGTTGACTATATTGGTTGTGATAAGTCCGATTCCTGAGTTTATATCGCTGGATGCGTTTCTCTGTGCTACGATATTGTCATCCTTCATTACTGTTCCCGCTGAGGGAATAAGGAATGCGAAAACCGCACACATTGATGCAAACACCGCGAACAGCACAAGAGTGATAATGGGATTTCCCAGCACTTTTCTTGAGGTGGTATAGTTGTTTTTGCGCTCTGCTGTGCCTTCGTTCTCTATGATATTTTCCTCTGTATAATCCGAGCGGAAAATTTCCTCAAGGCCGTTCCCCCTGCCCGAGCCTTTTCTTCTGATTCTGCCCGTTTTTTTCTCATTGTCAGAGGGCTTTTCATCTGCCTGCTCAGTTTCTGTCTCCGCCCTTTCGGGCTCTTCCTCTGCTGCAGCGGATTCTGCCTTTTCCCCTTCAGGCTCCTCCTGCACGCTTTCTTCGGCAGTGTTTTCAGAAAGCTCCTCTTTTTCAGAGAAATCCTCCTCGAGACCTGCTTCTTCGGGAACTTCTGTATATGATTCCGTTGTTTTCAGATCTTCAAGGATACTCCTGTAAGTTTTATCTGTCATTACACAGCCTCCTCAAACCGCATAGCCTATCAGCGCCGAATACAGCTCATCGCTGATTATCAGCCGCCATTCGCCTTTGCTGTAAACAAGCTCAACTGCAAATATTCCTGTGGTTGTCATCGATTTTTCTCCTGTAAGCAGCTTATTGAGCTCATCGGTTGCCACCGCGAGTATAGTCTCATCGGTTTCAACCTCCTCGCCCTCATACTGCATTCGCTTTATGGTCTCCTTGACGCTGACAATGAGCGGATCGTAAACCCTGCGGAGATCAAGCGTAGTTACCTTTACGGTCATTATCGCTTTTTTTCCGTCAACCTGAGGCTCCATTACAACCTCATAGCTGCGCTGACGGTTGAGCTCGCTGCAGAAAACCTGCATCAGTGGGTCTTCCACCCTGTCGCTGTCAACCATTCCCAGTGTGACATAATTGTACACAAGCTCGTCAGCGGCATCGTATTCCTCATTTTCGAGATGTTCAAAGAAGCTTTCCACCGATACTGCAGGGTCAGGCAGCTCGGTAAGGCTTACCGCTTCACCTGTGCAGCCGCACAGGGAAAGAATAAATATAACAACTGTAATCATGCATATTTTGGCTTTCATGCCGTCATACCCCCGGGAACTCAGATGCTTATTTTTATATTTTATTCCTATTCCATCCCTTTGTCAATGAAATAAGAGGTTATGCCTGTATATGCCCCGGATGCCTGTGACAAAATCAACAAAATATATTGTAGTCTGCGGCAATTTATGTTATAATTCAATTACCGCTATTTACAACTTACTGTAAAAAGGAGTATTGCTATGGAAAAGAACCGCTGGTACAAGGACAGAGTATTCTATCAGATATGGCCGCGAAGCTTCAAGGACGGCAACGGAGACGGCATGGGCGACCTTTATGGCGTTTATGAAAAGCTTGATTACATCAAGAGTCTCGGCTGTGACGGCATCTGGTTTTCTCCCCTCTACCCCTCCCCCGGCGCTGACTGCGGATACGATATTGCAGACTACATGGACATCGCCGAGGAATTCGGCGGAATGGATGCCTTCAGAAAGGTTCTTGACGGCGCTCACGAGCGGGGCATGAAGGTAATAATGGACCTTGTTGTAAACCACACAAGCGACGAGCATGAGTGGTTTCAGAAGAGCAGACAGCGCATCGACCCGTACACCGATTATTACATCTGGCGTCCCGGCAAAAAGGGCGGACGGCTGCCCAATAACTGGGATTCTCTCTTTGAGGGAAAGGCATGGACATGGGATGAGGTGCGCGGCGAATACTACATGCATCTGTTTGCTGTAAAGCAGCCTGACCTGAACATGGACAATCCTCTGGTTCGTCAGGAGGTAAAAAACGTTCTGAAATTCTGGCTTGATATGGGTGTTGACGGATTCCGCGAGGACGTTATCACCTTCATCTCAAAGGTTGAGGGACTTCCCAACGACCATATCATGCCTGCTTCAAAGGGACTTCTATACTACAACCACGGTCCGCGCATCCACGAATACCTGACGGAATTCAAAAGGGATGTGCTTGATAACTACGACTGTGTCACCCTTGCTGAAGCTCCCATGGTCAGCCCGAAAACAGCACTGACCTACATAACGGAAGGTCCCGACCAGGAAATAGACATGATGATACAGTTTGAAACACAGTGCGCAGACTGCCTGTTTTCTGACTATATGCCCACAAAATTCTCCCTGAAAAAACTAAAGAAAGCCTTTTCCCGCTGGCAGCACAAGCTTCGCGGCAAGGGCTGGAACATGCTTTACATGGAAAACCATGACCACCCCAGAATAATCTCCCGTTACGGAAGTGAGAAATTCTGGAAGGAAAGCGGCAAGATGCTCGCTGCTGCTTATCTTTTCCAGCAGGGTACTCCTTTTGTATATCAGGGTCAGGAAATCGGTATGCTCAACTGGAGACCCGAAAGTCCCGATATGTATGAGGATGTACAGACCATATGGCAGTACGAAAACAAAGCAACGGGCAAATCTCCCGAAAAGAGGCTGAAGCGTCTGCACCGTTCATCCCGCGATTCTGCTCGTACCCCCGTGCAGTGGGATGACAGCGAAAATGCAGGCTTCACCGAAGGCAAGCCCTGGTTCCATGTCAACGAAAACTACAGGGAAATCAATGTTGCTCAGCAGGAATCCGACAATGATTCCATCCTCAATTTCTACCGCAGGGCAATAGCTCTTCGCAAGGAGCTTCCTTCTGTACGCAGCGGCGTCTACACAGAGCATTTCAAGGGCAGCTCAAAGCTCTACTGCTACTCCCGCAGGACAAAGGATGAGAAGATTCTGGTGCTGTGCTCCTTCTCCGATAAACCTCAGAAGCTGCGCTTCCCCTCCTCCTTCAATCCGAAAAACGCTGAGCTTGTTCTGAATAATTACAGTGAGCCCGATGAAAAGCTTCTGCAGCCCTATGAGTGCAGGGTTTATCGCCGGTAGCATCGCCACTGCCTCTGAGGTAATACGACATGACGAATGAAAAGATATTTTCCATGCCCTTTGCAATGGTGTACCCTATGCTCATTGCCAAAGCTGAGCGAAAAGGGCGCACCTGCGCGGAGGCCCACGCGGTGACCGCATGGCTCACAGGCTACACCGCAGAGCAGATTGAAATTTTTCTGCAGTCGGATATTTCCTACGGCGATTTCTTCCGCAATTCTCCTGCTCCGAATCCATGCCGCAGACTTATAAAAGGCTGCGTGTGCGGAGTAAAGGTCGAGCTTGTGGAAGACCCTCTGATGCATGAAATCCGATATCTCGACAAGCTTGTGGATGAGCTTGCAAAGGGTCGGGCAATGGATAAAATTCTGCGAAAGGAACAATAAAACAATCCCGAAGTTCGTTTCCGTCTCTGCAGCCGAAAAATCGGCTGCAGAGATTTTTTATTATTTTTGATTTAGGGGGTTAAAAACAGCAATGAAATCATGTATAATGTAATGGAATATGTAATTTTTCTGTAGAGGTGATGACTTGACACGCTGGAATCAGAAGCTGAATGAAAAGTTCAAGGAAGCATTTGTCGCAGTTATGCCCGTTGTGGCTATCCTGCTGATACTGAGCTTTACTGTCGCCCCGATGCCCACAGGTGTCCTCATGAGTTTTCTTCTGGGTGCTGCCCTTGTAATAGTGGGTATGATGTTTTTTACTCTGGGTGCTGAAATGTCTATGACCCCGATGGGCGAGAAGGTCGGCTCAAAAATGACCCAGAGCCGCAACGTGGTGCTTATCATTTTCCTTGCCTTTGTTCTGGGCATGATAATAACCATTTCCGAACCTGACCTGCAGGTGCTGGCAGAGCTTGTTCCCTCCATCCCGAATATCGCCATAATCATGGCGGTAGCGGTGGGTGTCGGAATATTCCTCGTCATTGCCATGCTGCGTATGCTTCTTAACATACCTTTAGCGCCCCTTCTTATTGTTCTGTACATTATCGCATTCGCACTTCTGTTTTTTGTTCCCGAGGAATTCCGCGCAATATCCTTTGACTCAGGCGGTGTTACCACAGGGCCTATGACTGTACCATTTATCATGGCGCTGGGTATAGGCGTATGCGCTATCCGCGAAGACAGGCACGCAGCAGACGACAGCTTCGGTCTTGTCTCCCTTTGCTCCATAGGTCCCATTCTCGCTGTTCTGGTGCTGGGAATGGTATATATGCCTGCAGGCAGTGTGGTGGAAACTGCACCTGCGCAGGATGTCACTGACTCCGTTGCTCTCAGACAGATGTTCTCCGGTGCTTTGCCCACCTATATGCTGGAAATTGCAATTTCCCTTCTGCCAATAGTCATATTCTTCGGGCTGTTCCAGATTTTTGCACTGAGGCTCCGCGGACGTACTCTCAAAAAGATTGTTATCGGTCTTATCTACACCTATGCAGGTCTCGTCCTTTTCCTTACCGGCGCAAATGTGGGCTTTATGCCCGCGGGCAGCTATCTCGGAAATGTTCTGGGCGGCACCTATAAATATATTCTTATCCCGATAGGCGCTCTGATAGGCTTCTTCATCGTAAAGGCCGAGCCCGCAGTCTATGTGCTCAACCAACAGGTTGAAGAGATTACCGACGGCGGTATTTCCGCAAAGGCAATGGGCATGAGCCTTTCTCTGGGCGTTTCTCTTTCTGTTGCTCTTGCAATGATAAGGGTCGTCACGGGAATACCCATTATGTATTTCCTCATTCCCGGCTATGCCATTGCTCTCGGGCTGTCCTTCTTCACACCCAAGATTTTCACCGCTATTGCATTTGACTCTGGCGGCGTTGCATCAGGTCCCATGACCGCAACCTTCCTTCTGCCCCTTGCTCAGGGCGCCTGCTCTGCTCTCGGCGGCAATATGGAAACCGACGCCTTCGGCGTGGTTGCTATGGTTGCAATGACTCCCCTTATCACAATTCAGATTCTTGGTGTTGTTCACAGAATCAAGCAGAGAAAGGGTTCACCCTCCGATATTGCCCTTGCTGAATTTGACGACAACGATATCATCGAGCTGTAAAGGAGTGAAGATATGAGCGAATTATATATGATGATCACGATAACCGACCGAAAGCTTGCCAAAAAATTCAATACCTTCTACTCCGAATACGGTCTCGAGGTGTCTATAAACACCCTTGGTCACGGCACTGCTGCCAGTGAAATCCTTGATTATTTCGGTCTTGAAAACAACGAAAAAGCGGTAATGCTTCATTTTGTAACAGACGAAACATGGCTTACGGTCAAGAAGGCTCTGCAGACACAGATGAAGATTGAAATTCCCGGAACGGGTATCGCCTTTACCATTCCCGTCAGCAGCGTCGGCGGAAAGAAGACACTTAATTATCTGACCGCAGGTCAGTCCTATATAAAAGAGGGGGAAACCACATTGAAGGATACAAAATATGAGCTTCTGGTTGTAATTGCAAATCAGGGCTGTACCGAGCTTGTAATGGATTCTGCCAGAAAGGCAAAGGCTTCCGGCGGCACTGTAATACACGCAAAGGGAACGGGCAGCCATGCATCTGAGAAATTCCTCGGTGTTACGCTGGTTCCAGAAAAGGAGATGCTGTTCATCGTTGCAAAGAAGGATCGCAAGAATGAGATCATGCGAGCAATTATGGACGAGGCAGGAAGCGGCTCTGAGGCAGGTGCTGTTGTTTTCTCCCTGCCTGTAACCGACACCGCAGGCATGCGCCTGATGGAGGTTATTGAGGAGTAGTTAGAAACTTCCTGCAGGGGTAAAATGTGCAAAAGCAATTGTTCTAAATTAGTAAGCAGATTTTTTGCCATTACAACAGTGCAGAATATCAGATGCTTATCTGCTATTCTGCACTTAATGAAGGAGTATCTTATGAAAATCACATATAAAACAGATAGCAACAAATGCATTGATTTATTCTATGACAATGTTACTTATAATTTATATCCAGGTGAGACTCTCGATGTAAATCATGAAGAGCAAGAGGATATCATGCAAATTCACACCGAAAAAACAGTTGCTCTTAATCTTTTTACTGCGATTTTTTTGCTATTAAAAAGGATCATCGTGAACATTCTGAATGTTATTATAATGAATTTCTCCAATGAATGGCTCAAGGAATCAGATCCCTTTATACTATCTGCAAAGTATAAAGCAGATACTCAATCAGTTGATTTGTCATATGTACCCTCTAGAATTTCAACTTCTCCAATGTTTGTAGAAAGACCTCAACTACTGGTTAATGAAAAGTTAATTGATTCAGAAGTTAAGCTTGATGCCGACAAATTAAATAACGCTTTCATCAAATATTGTTTTGATCTTTTTTCATTATGGTTATATGGAAGCCTGTTGATAACTTTGATTTTTGTATTTTCAGGAAAAATGTCAACCTTATTCATTCTTCCCATATTAATCATCGCCGCCATAACTATTCCATTAATCGTAAGGATCATAAAAGCGTACAAAGAAAAAATTAAATTATTGGAGTTCCTAAAACATCATGAAAAAACTTCTGATAACAGGCTTTGACCCTTTCGGAGGGGAAAGCATAAACCCTTCCTGGGAGGCAGTGAAGCTTCTGCCTGAGCTGATAGGCGAATACAGGCTTACAAAGCTTCAGATTCCCACTGTATTCGGACTGGCGGCTGAAAAAGTGCTGGCTGCCGCAGAAGAAACAGAGCCTGATGTCATTCTCTGCATCGGTCAGGCAGGGGGTAGAAAAAACGTCACCCCCGAGGTTGTAGCAATCAATCTGCGTGCAGCATCAATACCTGACAACAGCGGCAACACCCCTGTTGATGTCCCCGTAATCAAAGATGGTCCCGCGGCTTACTTTTCAACCGTCCCCTGCCGCGATATGGTCAGGGCTATCACTGACGCAGGTCTCCCTGCTGCCCTTTCCTACACTGCAGGCACATTTGTATGCAATGATGTACTGTACACTCTTCTTCATTATTTCAGCGGCACATCAACCCGTGCAGGGTTCATCCATGTTCCCTTTCTTCCTGAGCAGGCAAAGGAAAATGAGCCCAGTCTCAGTCTCGAAGCCATAACTGATGCCCTCGCCGCAGCAATCGGCGCTCTTGGGTAATAGCCCGATTATTGTATACCCATTGAACGGAGGACAATGATATGAACAGGCATTTTGACCCGACCTTTGAGTCTCTTCGCAGGTATTCTGCTCCCGAATGGTTCAGGGATGCAAAATTCGGAATCTGGAGCCATTGGGGGCCTCAGAGCGTTCCCATGTTCGGCGACTG
>JAZUPA010000006.1:0-7002 GCA_045604945.1 Acutalibacteraceae bacterium | reverse complement strand
CTTGAGGAAAGCGGTGCAAAGTTCTATGATATGACAGGCTCCTACGAGCAGGACATATTCAAGACCCTTGCACAGGTCGGCGTAAACTGCATCAGAATCCGCGTCTGGAACGATCCCTTTAATTCTTCCACAGGCGTCGGCTACGGCGGCGGCAACTGTGACATAGACAGGGCAATCGAAATCGGCAAGCGCGCTACCGCTTACGGCATGGATGTTCTCATCGATTTCCACTATTCCGACTTCTGGGCTGACCCCGGCAAGCAGTATGTTCCCAAGGCATGGAGCGGTTATTCTGTAAGCCAGAAGTCCACCGCCCTCTATAACTACACCTACAACTCCCTCGTTGCTCTCAAGAACGCAGGGGTCAACGTAACCATGGTTCAGATAGGCAACGAGACCACCGCAGGCATGAGCGGTGAGACAAGCTGGAGCAATATCTGCACCCTCATGAAATCAGGCGCAAACGCAGTGCGTGCAGTTGACTCGAACATCAAGGTCGCAGTTCACTTCACAAACCCCGAATACGGTCATTATCCCACCCTCGCAGGCTACCTCAACACCTACGGCGTTGATTACGATGTATTCGCTTCTTCCTATTATCCCTTCTGGCACGGCTCTCTGACAAACCTCACCGCAACCCTCAGCGATGTTGCCGAGACCTACGGCGTTGAGGTCATGGTTGCAGAGACCTCCTGGGCATACACCTACAATAACGGCGACGGTCAGAGCAACACCATCAGCTCTTCCTCAGGAATCACCGAGACCTATGCAATCTCCGCACAGGGTCAGGCAGACGAATTCCGCGCTGTTGTAAATGCTGTGAACAACTCCACCAACGGCATCGGCGTTTTCTGGTGGGAGCCTGCATGGCTGCCTGTTGAATCCTGGACATGGGAAACCTATGGCTCAGGCTGGGCATCCTCTGCAGCGGCAGAATACTGCGACGATGCAGCTCAGTACTACGGCGGCTCTTCCTGGGATAATCAGGCACTCTTCGACTTTGACGGCAAGCCCCTTGATTCCCTGATGGTATATAACCTCGTCCGCGGCAAGACCTCTCTCAATTCTGTCAGCGGCGGCTCAACCTCTACCACCACTCAGGCAACTACCACCACTACTCAGGCTACAACCACTACCACCCAGGCATCCTCTTCCAGCGGCGCAACCGGTCTTGACGGTTACTACTACATCAAGTGCAAGTCCAGCAACCTCTATCTCAACACCGCTAATGATTCCTCCGCAAACAGCGCAGCTATCGTCCACGAGACAGGTGACGGCGCTATGGCTCAGAGATTCAGACTGGTTTCCACAGGCACTGACGGTGTTTACTACATCTACACAGGCGCTTCCGACTACACAAAGGCTGTTGATATAAGCGGAAAGTCCACTGCAAACGGTGCTTCTGTAATTCAGTACACCTATAACGGCAACACCAACCAGCAGTTCAAGCTTGTGAAGGTCGGCAACTACTATGCAATTCTGACAGGCGTTTCGGGCTACAAGTCCTGCCTTGACGTTTACAACTGGTCAACCACCGCAGGCGACCCCATCAAGCAGTACGAATACTGGGGCGGCGACTGCCAGCTCTATTATCTCGAATCCTGCTCCGCAGGCTCTTCTGCAACCACTCAGGCAACTACCACTACTACAACCAAGGCAACTACAACCACTACCAAAGCTACCACTACTACCACAAAAGCTACCACTACAACCACCAAGGCTACTACCACAACAACTCAGGCTGCATCTTCAAGCTCTGACAACTACGCAATAACCATCAAGACCAGCGGCAGCGGCTCTTCCCTCTCTCACCTTATGATAAACGGTTATCACCTCTCCGTCGGCAACGGCTCTGCCACCTACTGGGAGAATGTCGCCGCAGGCAGCGGTACTGTTATCTACATTCCCAAGACTCAGTCCTGGGGCATCACCATCGACTTCAAAACCAGCGAATGGGGCTCTGCGGCTGCATCCTGGAGCGGTACTGTCACCTCTGACATAACCCTCACCTTCAACGGTTCTTCTGTAACCGCTTCGTAAAACACACTTCATAAGAACAGCCCCTCGATGCACCGGCATCGGGGGGCTAAATTTTAAACACCTCTGTGTCAATATTTCTTTTACGGGCGCAGTCAATCAGGTTTTTAGTTCCTTTTGATACTCCATCCCAAAAAACCACAACCTTATCCGCACAGCCCACCATTTCCATGTTGCGCTTTGGTCCTGCAGCTCTGCCGTATCTATCCCACTGTGCAGGATACACCTCAATCGCATACCCATTTTCCTCCGCATATCTTTCTGCCATTGTGTCTACACCTGAACAATGTCCTGATAGAATAATAATCTGACCTTTAATTCCATCCAAATATCTGTCGATACATCGGCAAAACACATTGTAATCTGTATAATACCTGCACCCACCTATCACGACCCTTATTTCCACACAACACCCCTCCCTCATCATGTTATCATAGCTGCAATGCATTTGCAATGCATACTGCAACTATTTTTGTTAATACAATTATGTTGCAGAGGTGATTACATGAGAAAATTCAAAATACCGTCAGTTCCTCCCACAACAAATAAGTGTATCAGATTTCCCAACGACATAATTGAACAGGTTGAAAAGGAAATAGAAGGAACAAACTGTACTTTTACCGCCTTTGTTATCGAAGCGGTACGGGTAGCGCTTGACAACCTCAAGGAAGACCGCAACGAATAAAGGATGCTCGAAGGCTCCCTCTTTGATGAGGGAGCCTGAGCTTGTCAAGAAAGTCCCCACCCTTGGCTCCCCTTGTCATGGGGAGGTATTATGCTGCACATAATTGTCACGAAGTGACTGAGGGGTAGTCTAAAACCGCATAAATATGCGGTTTTATCTAATCTCTCCCTCCGTCAAAATCATGAATTTTGACACCTCCCTCGTCAGAGGGAGGCTTTATTGAGGTTCTTTGACTGTCTGCTAGGCTCCCTGTTTGATGAGGGAGCCTTTCTTACTCTTGCGTCATATTCCCATTTGATGTATAATCAGCTTACCAAAAACAGAAAAGGAACTGATAATATGATAAAGCACATCGTTATGTTCAAAATGCTGGATTCCGCCATCGGACGCAGCAAGGAGGAGAATATTGCCGACGCCATGGAGCGTCTTTCCCACTTCAAGGCTGAGATTCCCACTCTTGCAGCCTTCCGGTACGGCAGAAACTGCCCCGAGGCTCCTCAGGACAACTATGACCTCGTTCTCGTCTGCGACTTTGAAGACATCAACGCCCTCAACGAATACAAGGTGCATCCCACCCACAAGGCATACGGCAAGTATATCCACTCGGTCATGGAGACCCGTGTGTGCATCGACTACGAATACTGATATGTTCACACAATCGCCCTTGACTTGGCACTATTTGAGTATATAATTTTACTGTATGTAAATTTATGCAAAGGACTGATTGCCGATGCCGTACTACCGTAACGCTCAGGAAAACGACGGTTTTGACGATTTCGACGACTTTGACGATATGAATACCCCTGCCGCCTCCGACGGCTTTGACGATTTCGATGATTTTGACGATTCGGACAGCGCCGTGGGCTCTGACATCGGCTTTGATGACGATTTTGATGCCCCGCCCCCTCCGAAAAGCCGACCTCAGGCACCCCCTGCTCCGCCCTCCCGCGGTCAGTATTACGGACCCCTTTTCGGAGATGAGGAAGAAAGGGAGCTGCTGGACGTAGGCCCTGCAAAGCCCCCAAAGGAGCCGAAGGTGCGCAGATTTTTTGTAGGTCTGCTGACCCTGGTTTTTGTGGTCGCGGGCATCGGAGTTTCCGCCCATCTTGATAACGGCTTTGTGCCGAAGGACATTCTCTCATGGGAGATAGGCGGCGCAACAGTGGGCGAGCTTTTCAAGATAACCCACGCTGAGGAGCTTATCGAGCATGCCCCCACCGATGACGGCGAGAAGAACGACGAGCCCATCTACACCGAGGACACCATGCCCGATTCGGTCAGATATGCCGATTTCGACATTCACGAGGGCAACACCTACTGCACCATCAAGGGCTACAACGGCACAGACAGGGAAATCGCGCTGCCTGCCACCTATAACGGCAAGCCCTGCACCCATATTGAAGCCAACGCCTTTACAAACAGCCCCGTGCTGTCAATAGAAATCCCCGATTCCTATACATATATCGGTCAGACCGCATTTTCGGGCTGCTCCATAACCGACCTCTACCTCCCCGACAGCGTAACCGAAATCGGCTGGGGTATGTGCTCGGGCAACGAGTATCTGCAAAGCGTCCGCCTCTCTCCTTCCCTTGAGGTTATTTCCGAGTGGTCCTTTGCAAACTGCGTCTCCCTTACAGACCTGGATATTCCCGGCAGCATCACAACGGTCGGTCAGTGGGCTTTCACCGACTGCACTGCCCTTGAAAAGCTCACCCTCAACGAGGGTACTGTTATCCTCGATAACTGCGCCTTCTACGGCTGCACCGAGCTTTCTGTTGTGGTCATCCCCTCCTCTGTCACCAAAATCGGCGAAATGTGCTTCAGAAGCTGCACATCCCTCGTTATTGTCGCCGTTCCCGAAACCCTCCAGAGCATAGGCAAGAATGCATTCATGAACTGCTCTCAGGTTCTCACCTTCTTCGGCGAAAAGGGCGGAAAGTGGGAAGCCTACGCCAAAAAGCACGATATCAGCTTCGATTCCATAAAGAATCTTGACCTGTCAGAGAGCGAGGATACATCCTCCTCCGAAGACACCGCTGTGCAGGAGACTCCCGCTGAGGATCCTGCCGCTTCCGCAACCGATATTTCCGCAACCGATACTCAGTGATTTACAGAAACGGAGGTATAACAATGAAAAGAATTATTGCATCAGCCCTTGTTCTGTGTGTTCTTTTCCTTTCGGCAGCTTCCATGCCTGCCTATGCCCTTGCCTCCGTTTTTGAACATTCCGACAGCTACAGGGCAAGCGAATATTACGACAGGCTGCTGTCGGTCAATCTCACGGGAAACCGCGGCGAGGATATTGCGGCGGTAGCCCTGTCTCAGGTTGGCTACCACGAGGGCAAGTCCGCAGGCGATCTTGGGGGCGGCTCTTCAGGAAAGAGCAACTACACCGAATACGGCGCAAATTTCGGACTTCCCTCTGATGCCTGGTGCGCTGTGTTTGTCTGGTGGTGTGCCCGTCAGGCAGGCGTTGAGGAAAGCATCCTGCGCAAAACCGAATGGGCAAAGGCTTATCTTCAGCCCTTCGAAAGCCTGCCCCTCTCACTGTGCAATGATATTTCCGTCGGCGATATCGCCTTTATCGATATGAGCTACGGCGACGGCATTGAGGACCATGTTGGCATTATTGTGGGCGTTTCTGAAAACGAAATAGTCACCGTGGAGGGCAACTGCTCAAACGGCGTGCGAAAACAGACATATTCCCGTTCAAGCGGTCTGCGCTCGGATAATGCAGGAACGCTCCTCTATGTGGGCTCTCCCGATTACAGCGGTCTGAATACCCCCTATGTAACCTATGAGACTGTGTTTGTATCCTCCCCCGGCGCTGCCACCCGTTCAACCATAAACGGCAGCAAGTCAGGCACGCTGGATGACGGGGAATACATGCTGCTTACCACCTCCCCCGACGGGAAATGGTTTCAGCTTGTTGCCCCCAACGGCATAGATTCTCTGTATATCCCCACCGATAACGCATCTGTTTCCGTAAAAAATCTCCCTCCGATTACAGGCTACGATGCCTGGAGCGGCTTTGAGGCTGTTACCACACAGACAGTCCCTTCGGAGACTGTCCCCGTCCCTGTCCAGACCGACCCGTCGGTCACTACCACCGCACCCACCACTGCCCCTACAGTCCCTTCTGACACCGCACCTTCCACCGCGCCTACAGAAATTGATATTCAGGATGAATCCGACAACGGGTATACATCCTCCTTCGGCAGCGACTGGGTTGAATATGCAGCCTATGTGCTGCTGGGTGTGCTTGCGGTTGCTTTTGTGGTGATTCTCGCAAGTCTGATGGGCAGAAAGGGTCAGTCGGAGGATGATTTTGACGACTATCAGTAATTTTTGACTTTGCAATTACGATTTGTATACCGTTTTTTAATATATAATCTATTCGTAAAACACCAATGGGAGGAATCTCAATGAAAAAAAGCTTCGGAAAATTTGCCCTGCTGTCCTGCGCAGTGCTTGCTGCATGTATGGCTTTTGCGGCAATATATAAGAATCTGGCACTTTCTCTTCTGGAAACTCCTCCCTCCTCTCTGCATGTGCTTGCGGTTTTCTTCATTGCAGTGATTTTTGCTGCGGCTGTCATTCTGCGCTTTTTTGTGCCGATGCTCCTCGGCGACAGCACTGAGGAATCAGAGAAAAACAGTCTTGCAGACCGCCTTCTCTGCTGGGCTTCATGGCTTTTCCTCTCCCTCTGCCTTTCTGCTCTTGTTGCCGCTCCCCTTGCAGATACTACCTATTATATCGGCTACGGCGTTGTTTTCGCTGTACTTTCATCCCTCTGCATTACTCTTCCCTGTATTTCCTTCGGTGAAAGGGCTGCAATGAATATTGCAGCGGAGGATGATAAGCTCAGCACCGCCGCACTCAGAAGCGCCGCCGTTATAGCTCCGCTGCTCGCTCTCATTCCTTCTGTGGGCATTTCTTCCGCTCTTTCCTCCATGGCTTTCTCAACCGCCATGCTCCGCGAGGAAAAAGCCCCCTCAAAGACCTGCACAGGCGCTCTCATCGCGGGAATTATCAGCGCACTTATCTGCACAGCCCTTACTTTATGCTTTGTCCTTCTGCTTTTTGTAAAATAATTTTTGGATAAAGCTTCACAATCACTTGACAAATCGATAAAAGCATGCTAAAATTCATATCGCTTTGTTGCGCGGATGTAGTTTAGTGGTAGAACTCCAGCCTTCCAAGCTGGTCGTGTGGGTTCGATTCCCATCATCCGCTCCAAATATGCGCCAATAGCTCAGTTGGATAGAGCAACTGCCTTC
>JAZUPA010000005.1:0-5524 GCA_045604945.1 Acutalibacteraceae bacterium | reverse complement strand
TTGCCGCTTCCGTTCTCGCCAAGCAGAGAAAGAATCTCACCACGGCGAACATCAAGGTTGACCTTGTAGTTTGCCATTATGGAACCGAAGCTCTTTGTAACATTCTTCATGCTTATTGCAATCGGCTGTTCCATGCGCATTCTCCTTTATAATCGACTTTAAGTTTGCCAAAAAGAAAATAATCCGCTTTTGCGCGGATGAGAAAATTCACCCACAGGGGAATACCAAAAACGGCATTCCCCTGTGAATTCTTCATTGATTAGTTGTTGTTGAGCTCAGTGATACCGTCGATGCGGATATCGAATGCGGGAGCAGCGCGAAGCTCGCTCTCATGGAAATAACCGTCCCAGATCATTTCGTTGCCTTCGAAGCCCCAAACATTGTTGTAGGAAGTAAGGGTCTCGCCGTTAACAGTCCAGTTATCGCAATCGAAAACGTGAAGCTCGCCGTTCTTGATGGACTCGATAGCAGTGTTTACAGCTTCCTCAGTACCCTCTGCGCAAGCAGGACCGAGATTGGTGATTGCTACAGCATTATCAGCATAGCCCTTTGCCCAGTCGGTAACGATAGCTTCCTTGTTCATGTGAGCCTTGAAAGCATACTCATAGTAAACAGACCAGTTGTTGGTTGCGGAGGTAAGAGCAGCGTTGGGAGCAACCTTGAGCATATCAATGTTGTAACCAACAGAATAGCAGACAGTACCCTCAGCAAGCTTTGCCTCAACAGCAGAAGGTGCACCGGTGGAGTCAGCATGCTGGCCAATGATGACGCAGCCGTCAGCAACGAGGAGGTTTGCAGCCTCGCCTTCCTTGGTGAGGTCAAACCAGGAGTTGGTGTACTGAACTTCCATTGTAACATTTTCTACAACGGACTTGATACCGAGATAGAATGCGGTGTAACCGGAAACAACCTCTGCATAGGGGTATGCTCCAACATAACCGACCTTAACGTTACCGTCTGCGTCGTAGTTGGAATCGGTGAGCTTGCCAGCCTCAACGAGCTCAGCAATCTTCATACCTGCAACAACACCGGAAACGTAACGGGATTCGTAAACGTTGGTGAATGCGTTGGAGAAATTAGCAAGGCCGCTTGCAGCAGCGGTATCGCCGGTCATTGCAACGAATGCAACCTCGGGATACTCAGCAGCGATCTGCTGCATGTAGGTCTGATGACCGTAGCTGTTGGAAACAACGAGGGTGCAGCCTCTGTTTACGAGGTCAGCAGCTGCATCGTAGCAAGTCTGGTCCTCGCCGATGGTGTACTTCCAGATGATCTGGCTGTCAGCGATACCAAGATTTGCAGCAGCAGTCTTGATGCCGTTGATGTGAGCCTCGGTGTAGCCCTCATTCTCATCACCTACGAGAATAACGCCGATCTTGATGCCGTCTGCAGCACCGTTGGAGCAACCTGCAAATGCAACGGTCATAGTGAGAACCATTACAAGAACAAGTGCCATGGATAAGAACTTCTTGAACATTTTTTACTCCTCCTGAAATTTTGATTTATAAAAAGCTTATGCTCTTTATACAACACAAAAAGGCGCAACCAAGCGCCTGATCAGAAAATCAGCAAAATACTATGCCGTCTTCTTCGCTCATTGATTCAATCCGTGCAAGAGACTCTACGCGAATACCTTTGCTGCGTATTTCTTCCCCGCCGTCCTGAAACGCCTTTTCAATTGCGATACCTGCACCTACAACCTCTGCACCTGCAGATCTTACAATCTCAATAAGACCTAAAAGCGCTTTGCCTCGAGCCAGAAAATCGTCAATTATGAGAACCCTGTCACATTCGTTGAGAAAATCCTTTGAAACGATGACATCGTAGGTTGTGCCATGTGTAAAGGACTCTACCTTTGCAGTATAAACATCGCCATTTATATTTTTTGTCTTGTTTTTCTTTGCAAAAACAACAGGAACATTGAAATACTGAGCTGCGACTGAAGCGATAGCAATGCCCGATGCCTCAATAGTCAGGATTTTATTGACTCCGCAACTACCAAACAAGCGATAGAATTCCTTGCCGATCTCATTCAAAAGAGCAACATCTATCTGATGATTAAGGAAACTGTCAACCTTCAGAACTCCGCCGTTCTTTACTACTCCATCAGCAATAATTCTCTGCTCAAGCAGCTGCATTTACAATTCCTCCCAACAGATATATAATAATGTTGTTTTTCGACAATATACTAACACATTGTTCGCATTTATGCAAGTGGATGAATAATGGTATTTGTTCATTTATATTTCATTTTTTTGTAACATTATTGCAAACGCCGCACTAACGTATTAAAGCATTAATGCGGCTTATGTTGATTCTTTAATGCTCAGATGTTTGAACTTATGAAATCAAAAACATCCTGATAAACAGTCTCTTTGTCGAGCTCATTGAGGATTTCATGGCGGTCTCCCTCATACAGTTTGATATCTGTATTTGTCATCCCCGCCTTTTTGAACATTGCATGAACCTGCTCAACACCTTTACCCTGAGCGCCTACAGGATCATCGCTGCCCGCTGCAAAAAGAACAGGCAGAGCCTTGTCCATCTTTTTCAGATTCTTCTTTTTTCTTATGAATTTCAATCCCGTTGCAAGATCCTTGTAGCCGCTGCAGGTGAAGATAAAACCGCAGCGTCCGTCAGATATATACTTATCTACATTCTTTTCATCCTTGCTCAGCCAGTCAGACTCTGTTCTCGCAGGCTTGAAAGCTTTGTTATAGCTGCCGAAGGAAAGACTGTTGATCAGCTTGCTCCTGTGCCTTTTGCCGCAGAAGAAGCCGATAATCTTTGACATACTCTTAAGCATTCCCGCAACTGCTCCCGGAACATTGCCTGTACCGGACAGAATTACACCTTTAAGACCCTGTGCATAATCAGTACAGATATATGTTCTGGTAAGGAAAGAACCCATGGAGTGACCGAGGATGAAATAAGGCAAATCAGGATATCTGCCTGAAATTTCCTTCCTTACCCTGTCCATATCCTCAACAACATGCTTCCAACCGTTTTTCTTCGCGAAATATCCAAGATCCTTTTCGCCTGCTGCAGTTGTGCCATGTCCGAGATGGCTGTTGCCTGCAACTATCACATTATGCTCATTGAGCCATCTTGCAAAATGATCGTATCGCATGATATGCTCTGCCATGCCGTGAGCAATCTGAAGGACAGCTTTGGGCTCTTCACACTCCCATATAACAGTGTGAAGCATCTCCCCTTCAACGCTTGAAGGTACTCTGGCAATTCTGACAGTTGTCATGTATTTCACTCTCTTTCTCAGATTAATAATTGAACATCGGAGCTGCAGTGTAATTACTATTCTATACCCGATCCGATTAAAATTCAAGTTTATTCAAAAACCGCGGCAAATCAGATTCACCGCGGTTTATTTGATTACTTCTCAGTTTTTTCCTTTTTCTGCTTCTTCTGTTTTTTCTGCTTCTTTATCATGAAGTCTTCCAGATCAACACTCTCAGGAGGAGACTCAAGCTTTTCCGGATGTCTGAGCATGTCATTCATTACCTTGAATGCCTGTGCAAACTCATGACCGGATGCAATTCTTTCGTCCATCACAAGACCAATGGGCATCTGACGCTCAAGCTCAATTGTTCCGTCCTTTCCCTTTGTGGGAATATACTCGGAGTTACCCATTGTCATCAGCATGCTGGTAGTACCAAACTCATAAATATGGTGGAATATGTAATTAGTTCTGATACTTGCAAGATTGGAAATTGTCATGGATACATGGAAGGGGCTTGCATTGATAATGGACTTGGGAAGCCAGCCTCGCTTGTCGAGCCACTTGAAAAGTCCTACACCGACATTGACAAGACCCGGTACGGAAAGCAGAACCTTCATAAGCTTATCTGTAGCATTGGAGCCTTCCTGTGCCTTATTGTCCGAAATCATCTTGTTCATCTTTTCATTGACATCAAAGATTGTATCGGTAGGTTCAAAGCGA
Source organism: Acutalibacteraceae bacterium (assembly GCA_045604945.1). Taxonomy (GTDB): domain Bacteria; phylum Bacillota; class Clostridia; order Oscillospirales; family Acutalibacteraceae; genus JAISGQ01. The sequence goes on along the minus strand of JAZUPA010000005.1, from coordinate 1,566 downwards.
ATCTTTGTCATTGTTGATTCAGAATCACCGGGACGAAGAATAACCATGCCTACCCAGATGCCGTCACGGGCATATATTTTCTTGTTTACAACAAATCGGTTGAGAAGCTTATTCTGGGATACGGTTCTTACAAAAGCAGCAATAACCAGGGAAAGATGGCTTATATTCACGCCTTCCTTATGCTTTTTCTTTATATATGTCTGCATCGGTTCATAGGGAAAACGAATAGTGATTGCATTCATTGCATCGTATCTCTTATCCATAATATAAGGTACGATCTGGTACATCATACTCGCATTTTTAACTCTTTTGCCGTCTTTTCTGCCCAAGGAAAACACTCCTAACTGATGAATTAATACGTCTCATTATATTAATTATATATGTTCTTAATTAATTTTCAATACTTTTTTATTCTTTTTTAATTTTTTCATCAAAAAAATCCCCCGAAGCATTGCTTCGGGGGATTTCGTCAATCAGAATTATTCAGCTGCAGCGTCATCTGCAGGAGCCTCTGCTGCCTCTGCCTCGAGGAGCTGGCGGATGGAAAGGCTTACTCTCTTGCGCTCAAAATCAACCTCGGTGATAACAGCCTTGACTGTATCGCCAACGTTAACTACATCTGTGGGAGCGTTGACTCTCTGAGTGGAGAGCTGAGAGATATGTACAAGACCATCGATGCCGGGAAGGATGCTTACGAATGCACCAAATGCGGGGGTGCCGACAACCTTGGACTCGATAACTGTACCAACGGGATACTTGACCTTCATGATCTCCCAGGGGTTGTCCTCCTGCTTTCTGTAGCCGAGGGAAACCTTCTTCTTCTCTTCGTCGATCTTCTTGACGTAAACTTCAACAACATCGCCTACGTTTACGACCTCAGAAGGATCGCTGATTCTCTGCCAGGAGAGCTCGGTGATGTGAACAAGTCCTTCTACACCGCCGATATCGACGAATGCACCGTACTTGGTAAGTGTACGGACGGTACCGGTGTAGATCTTGCCGACCTCAACCTCGGACCAGAACTTCTTCTCTGCTGCTGCACGCTCACGACGAGCAGCTCTATTGATGGAACCAACTGCACGACGGCGGCTGGGGGTAACTTCGAGAAGCTGGAACTGAACCTTCTTCTTGAGAAGGTCTTCCATGGAATCATTGCGGGACATGGTTGCCTGAGAAGCAGGAACGAAAACGCGTACGCCCTTGTAGGAAACAACTACGCCGCCCTTGTTGACCTCGGTAACAACACCTTCAAAGGTAACGGGCTCTTTCTCTTCTTCCTTGACTTCCTCAACAGCTTCTTCAACAACCTCATTCTCAGCTGCATCAAGAGTATCCTCTTCGTCATCGAAGCGGCGTCTCTTTCTCTCAACGATCTTTGGTGCTGCTGCCTTGATCTCGTCCCATGCCTTAGCGGAATCGAGGAGTTTCTTGGAGAGGTAGATGTAACCCTCCTGGTCGTTGGTGCGCATGATCATAAGCTCAAGCTCATCGCCGACCTTTACAACGTCACTCGTTGTAAGGTTGGGATCATCTGTAAGATCCTCAAGCATAACGATACCGGACTGC
>JAZUPA010000004.1:0-30219 GCA_045604945.1 Acutalibacteraceae bacterium | reverse complement strand
CCCTGATCAAAGACTCCGTCTTTGAATACTGCAAGCTTTTAAAAAAGCTTGACCAAAACTTTTAAGACAAAACACCTCCTAAAATTTCGGAGGTGTTTTCATCTTATTTAGAAGTCGAAGGAAGTTCTTTCCATGATCTTCTTGAATTCGTCGCCGTCCATCTTCTCAGACTTGATAAGTGCTTCGGCAACTTCGGTAAGCTTTGCCATGTTGGTCTTGAGAATATCTGCAGTCTTGTTGTAGCAGCTGACGATAATGTTCTTTATCTCTTCATCAATCTGCTGTGCAACGTTTTCGGAGAAATCCTTTACCTGACCCATGCTTCTGCCGAGGAACACCTCGGAACCTTCAGAAGAACCGAATGCAATGGGACCGAGCTTTTCGCTCATTCCGTACTTGGTGACCATCTCACGGGCAAGCTTGGTTGCGCGCTCGATATCGTTGGATGCGCCTGTGGAGATATCATCGAGAACAAGTGCCTCTGCAACACGTCCGCCAAGGAGCACAACGATGTCGTTTATCATCTCGCTGCGGATGCGGTAGGAACGATCTTCCTGAGGAAGCTGAATTGTATAGCCGCCTGCCATGCCGCGGGGAATGATGGATATCTGATGAACAGGGTCAGACTTGCAGAAGTATGCTGCTACTGCATGACCTGCTTCGTGATATGCTGTGAGCTTCTTTTCCTTCGGTGTAATAACCTTGGACTTCTTCTCGGTACCTGCGATAACCTTTATGGTTGCTTCTTCGATAAGTTCCTTGGTTATTGCCTTGAGGTTCTTTCTGGCAGCCAGAAGTGCTGCTTCGTTGAGAAGGTTTTCAAGATCAGCGCCTGTAAAGCCTGCGGTTGCCTTTGCAACATCGGAAAGCTTTACATCGGGAGCCAGGGGCTTGCCCTTTGCGTGTACCTTGAGGACTTCTTCTCTGCCCTTGATGTCGGGATAGCCGACCATTACCTGACGGTCAAAACGTCCGGGACGGGTAAGTGCGGGGTCAAGGATGTCAGGACGGTTTGTTGCTGCGATGATGATAACGCCTTCGTTTACTCCGAAGCCGTCCATCTCAACAAGCAGCTGGTTAAGGGTCTGCTCGCGCTCGTCATGTCCGCCGCCGAGACCTGCGCCTCTGTGACGTCCTACTGCATCAATTTCATCGATGAACACGATTGCAGGGGAGTTCTTCTTTGCCTGGTCAAACAGGTCTCTTACTCGGGATGCACCGACACCGACAAACATTTCGACAAAGTCAGAGCCGGAGATGGAGAAGAAGGGAACTCCTGCTTCACCTGCAACAGCCTTTGCAAGCAGAGTCTTACCTGTACCCGGAGGGCCTACAAGCAGAACGCCCTTGGGAATATGCGCGCCCAGGTCGTTATACTTCTTGGGATTTTTGAGGAACTCAACGATTTCGGAAAGCTCTTCCTTCTCTTCGTCAGCACCAGCCACATCATCAAAGGTTGTCTTCTTCTTTTCGTCGTCAACCTTCTTGTACTTTGCCTTGCCGAAGGTCATGGTCTTGTTGTTTTCTCCCATGGCGCTGTTCATTCTACGCATGAAAATAAACCAGAAGAGAACCATGATTCCGATAAGAAGGATTGTGGGAAGCCACGCTACAAGCCAGCTTTCCTCCTTCTGAGGCTCTATATCATAGGCTGCTGCGAGGATTTTTGCATCGGGAGCGTTGGTTCTTCCCTCTTCAAACAGCTCGGTGTAATCAGCCTCGAACTTGCTGATATTTGGAACCTTATAATTTACGACCTTGCCCTTTTCCCCTTCCTTTTCAGGCAGGAGGGTGATTGTGAGCTTGCCTGTCTCAAGTGAGAAGTTCCAGCTTTCAACAGTCTCGGAAGCACTCTGTCTGTAGTCGAAATACTTCAGAATTTCAGAATACTTTATTGTATCCGTCTTTGTATCTTTTGTCATTACCAGCACGACCACAATAATCGCGATAGGAACGAGCAATGCGAATATTAAATTGCGTACACCCTTTTTATTATCCAATATTACCACTCCTTATAGTTGGGTAAACAATTTTATTATCCCCAATATTTATTTACTTAGTGTATACAGATTCTTTCAGTATTCCTATGTAAGGAAGATTTCTGTATTTTTCATCGTAATCAAGACCGTAGCCTACCACAAATCCGTCAGGGATCTCGCAGCCGACATAGTCAGGCTGAAGCTCGATGCCCTCTGCTCTGTGTGCAGGCTTGTCGAGCAGTGTGCAGATCTTCAGACTGCGGGGATTACGGTCGCCAAGGAAGCCCTTGAGATAGGAAAGTGTTCTGCCTGAATCGAGAATATCCTCGATGATGAGAACATCGTATTTTTCGATGGAATAATCAAGGTCCTTGACAATCTTTACTATACCCGATGATTTTGTCTCGCTGCCGTAGCTTGATACAACCATAAAATCAATGCTGCAGGGAACGGTAATCTTTCTCATGATGTCAGCCATGGTCAGAACCGAGCCCTTGAGTATGCACACCAGAAGAAGGTTCTTGTCTGCGTAATCGCGGCTTATTTCCCCTCCCATTCTTGTTACCATCTCTTCAATTTCAGCCTCGTTTAGCAGAACGCACTCGATATCCTCCATCGCTGTGCTGCTCACTGCCTTCTTATTCATATCGATTTCAATCTTCAACTTTAATCACCACAACATTCTTTGTTTTTTCACTGATCGCTCGGCTTTCATCCGTACCAAAGCCCTGCGCCCAGATTATTCCGTTATCATCCGCCAGAATCAGCAGCTCATTCCTTCGTTCTGCAGGAATCCCTTTCTCGTTCATAAGACGGCGGAGTTCCTTTGTTACTCCTCTGCCCAGCTGGCGGAGCTTATCCCCTGCCTGACGGCTCCTCATTACAAGATTGGGAAATATTATATCATAATCAAACGCGTTTTTAAATAGGTATCTGTTATTTTTCTTTAAATTCTCATATGTATTTATGTCAATTATTTCAAGGGTAACCGACGACTTCCCCACCATGACAGAACACGGCAGCTCTACGCTGTATGAAAAGCTGCTGCATTCTTCGGTTTTTTTCTCAAGAAAAAGTCTGCCTTTTCTGACGACGGCATAAATGCCGCCAGGAAGTTCTTTTCTTCCCTCTCCTTTTTCTATCAGAGAAATCATTCTTTGCACATGGATATACGGACAGCCGATGCCTGAAACCCGCTGATATTCTGCTATAAGCAGTCTTGACAGCACTGCGCGGTGGAGCTTTTCAAGGTCCGACAGCTTATATCTGCCGTTGCTTTTCAGCTCCTTTTCAGCCTTGCAGACTGCCTCATTTATATAATCCTCATCATCGCCCAGCAGTTCGGTCATTCTTCCTACCGCCTGCTCAAATGCCGGGTTTACCGTCTTCAGCGACGGGACCGTAATATGTCTGACTCTGTTGCGGGTATAGTCATCGGTAAGATTGCTTGAATCGGTTACATATCCCAGATTATTGTCCTCGCAGAATTTTTCGATATCCGCACGGGTCGCCAGAATAAGCGGACGGATTATAATATCTCTGACTGCGGGGATTCCCGTAAGACCTGCAAGGGCGCTTCCCCGAGCGATGTTGAGCAGCACTGTTTCAGCACTGTCCGACAGCGTATGGGCTGTTGCGATTTTTCCGCCGTGTTTTTCAGCTGCTCCTGCAAGCAGCTCATAGCGCACAGCTCTTCCGCATTCCTCAAGTCCCACAGAGCGTTTTTCTGACTCTGCCGATACATCAACCCTGTACACCTCAAGCGGTATGTTTTCCTTCTCGCAGAGGGTGCGCACAAAACTTTCGTCCCTGTCAGATTCCTCGCCGCGGAGCATATGATTCACATGTAGAGCGCGGACATCATAACCGAGTGTTTTTAACGCATAAAGCAGTGCGACGGAATCCGCACCGCCCGAAAGGGCAACAGTAACGCATTCCGTTGTGTCAAGCATATTGAATTTGCAGATTGCTTCACGCACTTTACTGAGCATTTATCATTTACCTCTTCTTCACATCAGTGAAGGTTGTTGTTTCGCCTGACCAGTGGAGGTCAATCTCCTTTGTCTCGCCGTGTCTGTTCTTTGCCACCATGCACTTTGCCTTGGTCTTGTCAACGCCGTCCTCAATCTCCTTGCCGTTGTCATCGTAATACGCCTCACGGTAGAGGAACATTACAACGTCAGCGTCCTGCTCGATTGAGCCCGATTCACGAAGGTCTGAAAGCATGGGCTTATGACCTGCACGGCTTTCGGGACCTCGGTTGAGCTGTGAAAGGCAGAGAATGGGAACATTGAGTTCCTTTGCCATTATCTTCAGTGAACGGGTTATTTCCGTTACTATCTGGGTACGGCTTACATTGCCGCCGCCGCTGCCTTCGATAAGCTGAAGGTAGTCTATGACAACAAGTCCTATGTTGTTTATTCTTCGAACCTTCGCTTTCATTTCGGTTACGGTTATGTTTGCGGTTTCATCCAGATAAAGCTTTGCATTGTAAAGCTTGCCTGCGCCGTTGGTAAGGCTTGCCCATTCCTCCGCCGAAAGCTTTCCTTCCTTGAGCTTTGTACTGGCAACTCCGGATTCACTGGAAAGCAGTCTCAGTGCAAGCTCCTCACGGGACATTTCCAGCGAGAAAAACGCAACCGATCTGTCTGTGTTCAGCGAAACGTTTCTTGCTATATTCATCGCGAAACTGGTTTTACCGACACCGGGTCGTGCTGCAAGAAGGACAAGGTTGCCCTTATTAAGTCCCGACAGGACCTCATCAAGGGTCTCGATGCCCGTCGGCACTCCCACATAATCGTCTCCTGTGCCTTCGCTCAGCGCCATAAGACGGTCAAAGGCTCCCATTAGTACGCTGCCTATCGGCACAAGCCCCTGGGTCGCACGGTTATCCGATATTTCATAGATGCGCTGCTCGGCTCGGTCGATTACAACTCTGGGTTCGTTTGTCTCGTCCCTCGCATCGCTGATTATCTCCTGCGCAGCAAGGATAAGTGCGCGCATTTCGTATTTTTCGCGGATAATCTTTGCGTATGCCTCGCAATTGTTTACAGAAGGAGTGTTCTGGGCTATTGTGAAAAGATAGCTTTTTCCTGCCTCCTCAGAAAACACTTCAAGTCCCACCAGCTCATTGAGAACCGTTACAACATCAACATTCTGACCTGTCCTGAAAAGGCGGAGCACCGCTTCGAATATCTGCTTGTGCTGCTCATTATAGAAGTACTCGGGGCGAAGCTGTTCCAGCAGGGTATTGAGGTTCCTGCTGTCCATCAGTATCGCGCCCAGCACCGCCTGTTCCGCTTCCGCGCTGAAAGGCAATGCAGCGCTCTCCAGCGATGCCATAAATTACACCTGCTCTCCTACGTTTACAAAAAGAGTTGCAGAAATACCTGTATATACCTTGACCTTGCACTCGTATGTGCCGAAACTCTTGATGTCAGGCAGCATGACCTTGCGCTTGTCGATGCTTGTGCCGAACTTCTTATTGATGGCATCTGTCACTTCCTTGGAGGTTACAGAGCCGAACAGCTTGCCGTTCTGACCTGCCTTTGCAGTCATCTTGATTGTTGCGCCGCTGAGCTTTTCTGCAATCTCCTGTGCAGCCTTCTTCTCCATATCGATGCGGTGCTTTTCTGCACGCTCCTTTGTTGCTACATCGTTGAGAGCCTGTGCGGATGCTTCGATTGCTACCTTTCTGGGAAGGAGAAAGTTGCGTGCGTATCCGTCGGATACGTTTACTATTTCACCTTTTTTACCTGTTCCTTTTACATCCTGCTGAAGAATTACCTTCATTTTATATCATTCCTTTCAGTATTTTATTCCTCTTCTTCATCAATATCCTCATATACTGAGTCTATTGCCTCATAGAGCGCTGTCATTGCATGCTCCATGGTGTAATCGCTCAGCTGCGCACCTGCCATTGTCAGGTGTCCGCCGCCGCCGAGCTGCTCCATGACAAGCTGTACGTTGAGCTTGCCGAGTGAACGTGCGGATATATTGATTATTCCCTCTGTTCTGAAGAGAACAAAGGATGCGTTTATTCCCTGCAGAGTAAGCATCTCATCCGCTGCCTGCGCGCAGACAACACGGACATTCTCACTCTGCTCATCGGTACTTGCAATTGCACACTCACGGTAGACTTCCGCCGATGCCACTATCTTTGATTTCTCAGCGTAGTCATCCAGCGAGCCTGAGAAAAGCATCTTGACGTCGACCGTATCCGCTCCTCTTCTGCGCAGGAAGGTAGCAGCCTCAAAGGTACGCACGCCCGTCTTTATTACAAAACTCTTTGTATCAAGCATTATGCCTGCAAGAAGTGCCTCTGCCTCTGTTTTGGATATGGATTTTTCATCTATATACTGTGCGATTTCCGCTACCATTTCACTGGCTGAGGATGCAAAGGGCTCATGGAAGAACACCTCTGCATTTTCAATCTTACTGAGCATCATTCTGTGATGGTCAATGACAATAACCTTTTTGGCAAACTCAAAGACCGCCACGCTGTCTATAAAGTTCTTTGAATGTGTGTCAACTACAACTACAACGCTTTTTTCCGTCATCAGCGACAGCGCCTTTTCGGTGTCTATAAATATACGCTCCGCTCCGTCGGTGTGCTCGATGTAATGGTCTACAAGTGACTGTGCCAGAGTTTCATTGGGATGGTTAAGTACATAGCTTTCAACGCCCAACGCCTTTGCGATGCTCATTACGCCTATGGAAGCGCCCACTGCATCGAGGTCTGTGAAGCGGTGACCCATTACGATGCATTTATCGGAAGCACGGATGATATTCTCTATGTCCTTTGCAATCATTCGGGTCTTGACCTTGCTCTGTTTTTCGGAGGATTTTGATACACCGCCGAAGAAAGAATACTCCGAGCCGCTCTTGATTACCGCCTGGTCGCCGCCGCGTCCCAGCGCCATGTCCAGAGCTTCCATCGCCCAGCTTTCACATTCGCTGAGGTTGCTGCCGCCCCGTCCGACACCGATGGACAGTGTTACCTGATGGTCACCGCTGACCGGAATCTTTCTCGCTTCATTGAGGATGTTGAATTTATCCCCAATAAACGCCTGCAGCTGCTGCTCGTCAAGGACAATAAGGCTCGTTCCCCGTGCTTCACTTCTACACAGGGCAGTGGTATTTTCAACCCACTCTCTTATAAGGGAATCGACCGCTGTCAATACCGCTGTACGCTCATTCTCGCGGACCTTCAGAAGTTCATCTTCGTTATCGAACACAATAAGGATAACGGCAGGTCTGCTGTTTTCGTACTCTATCTCCAGCTTTGCCTTTTCGGTTATATTGTTAAAGAACAGTACAAACTGCGATACCGCAGCGCTGACATCGGACACAACAGACACCTCATAATACTGCTTGTCGTGCCTGATGGTGAAGGTCTCACCGTGTCTGAGCTTTTCATTGGTTATGCTTTTGAATATTCTTGATATTTCAATATCGTGGGATTCGCAGCCTCCCAGAAGCTCTTCAAGGAAATCCTTGTTGTACCAGATTATATTGCCTTCCACCGTCACTGTTACAACAGGCACCGGCATAACATTCTGATTGTCCGATCTTGTTCCTCCGAGTTTTACCGCCATTCGTGAAAGATAACCGTCAACATCATCGCTGAGCGACTTCATAAACAGCAGCACGGCAACAACTCCGCCTGCGGAAAGAACCACAGACAGTATCTTTACTGCCAGCTCTGCCGATGAATAAAGTACAAGTGCGCTTATCAGGACACTCACTGCAGCAAGTGACCAGAACAACGGTTTTACCAGATTTCCTTTGATGTTCATAACGGTAATCCTCCGCAAAGCGCGCTTTTATCACGGATTATCAGATATCCATGATAATGGGGAGTATCATTGGGCTGCGCTTTGTTCTTTCGTAAAGATATTTTGACAGCTCGTCCCGAAGTCTGTTCTTAATGGTGTTCCAGTCGCGCACACGCTTGCTCATGCAGTTCTCCAGCACTTCGCCTGCGACCTCGCGTATCTCATCGATAAGGGGCTCTGCATCTCTTACATATACAAAACCTCTGGAAACAACATCAGGTCCGCTGATGATTTCGCCCTCTGAGGTGTCAATGGTTGCTGCAACGATGATAAGTCCGTCCTCGCCCAGATGCTTTCTGTCCCTGAGCACAACGCTGCCCACATCGCCTACGCCGTAGCCGTCCACCAGAACTCTGCCTGCCTGGACTCTGCCTGTCTTCTTTATTCCCTTCTGGGAAACGTCAACGCTGTCTCCCAGATCGCAGATAAGAACATTTTCTTCAGGGATTCCCACTGCGTAAGCAAGTCCTGCATGCTTTTTGAGATGCTTCTGCTCTCCGTGTACGGGAATAAAATACCTGGGCTTTATAAGGCTCAGGAGCAGCTTCAGCTCTTCCTGACAGGCGTGTCCCGAGACATGGACATCGTACATCTTCTCATAAACGACCTCACAGCCGTGCTTCAGAAGCTCGTTTACAACATTGCCCACCATCTTCTCGTTTCCGGGGATTGGAGTTGCGGAAATAATAATGAAGTCATCGCTGCCGACAGAAATCTGTCTGTGCTCGCCTCGTGCCATTCTTGTCATGGCGCTCATGGGCTCGCCCTGGCTACCTGTTGTAATAAGCACTATCTGATCTTTTCTGTAGCGGTTTATCATTGCAAGGTCAATCATTGTCCCCTCGGGAACATCCAGATAGCCAAGCTCCTGTGCGATTGCCACTGCATTTATCATGCTTCTTCCGCTGATCGCGACCTTTCTGCCATGCTTTGCGGCACAGTCGATTATCTGCTGAATTCTCTGCAGATTCGAGGCGAAGGTTGCTATTATTATTCTGCGTGACATTGCAGATGCTGAGGTAAACAGGGTATCAAATGAGTTTCCTACATTCTTTTCGCTCATTGTAAATCCTGCACGCTCCGCATTGGTGGAGTCTGCGAGATAGCAAAGAACGCCCTCTTTTCCAAGCTGGGCGAATCTTCCAAGATCTATCATCTCTCCGTAAACGGGGGTTGAGTCGATCTTGAAGTCGCCGGTGTGGATTATAACTCCGCTGTCTGTATGCAGTGCAACTGCCACAGCATCGGGTATTGAGTGGTTTACATTTATAAATTCAACATCGATGCCGCCAAGGGAGACTGTCTCTCCGGGCTTTACGATGTTGCGCTTTGTCTGACCGAATATTCCGTGTTCCTTGAGCTTGCAGTCAACAAGACCTATTGTCAGCTTTGTGCCGAAAATGGGCAGGTTGAGCTCCTTGAGCAGATAGGGCAGTGCGCCTATATGGTCTTCATGAGCATGGGTCAGCACCACGCCGCGAATCTTTGATGCATTCTGCAGGACATATGAAAAATCGGGTATGACAATATCTATGCCCAGCATCTGGTCATCGGGAAATGCCATTCCGCAGTCAACCAGAACCGCGTCATCACCGTATTCATACATGGTGATATTTTTTCCGATTTCATTGAGTCCGCCGATAAATGTTATCTTTACAGGCTTCTGGGAAACACTTCTGCTTCTGCCTGTTTTAGAATTCTTTGCCGCCTTGCTGCCTGTCTGCACAGTTTTTGCATTCTGTGTGTTTTTTGCACTCTTTGCAGTCTTCGTCTGCTTTGTCTTGCCTGCAGCAGCACTGTTTTTCGGAGCGGACTGCTTCGGAGCGGTCTTTCTGCTCTTTGCTGCGGTACTCTCAGCCGCTGTCTTCGGCTGTTTCTTCTGTGTATTTTTTGCTCCGGCTGTACCGCTCTTTGCCGAGCGGCTGTTTTTTTCGACGGGTGTGCTTTTTGTATTCTTATTCTTTTGTGTCTGAGCCACCAGATAACCTCCAGATTTCTTCGTTTTATGTTATTTAAAGGTCCGCTGCCATATCCTCAGGAAACGGACAAAAGTTCAATTTTATTCCCCGTGGGGCTATTTTCAGCCCTTATCTGCGTTTACACGCTATTTATCCACTGTAATCATTTTACTAAAATCAGGACATAAAGTCAATAGCGCCCACTTTTTACAGATATGCCAGCAGACACGCCGTTACCGCTCCTGCTGCGCACCACCTGTCGGCGGATACGTTTTTAATTCCTGCTGCAAGCAGTGCGCAGCAGGAAATTGCTGCAAATGCCGCAGGCAGCTGTGTGTCGCTCATGCTCAGAAGATTTCCTGCTGCTGACGATGCCAGCAATATGGGCAGCTTTTTACCTGCTGTGTCGTTCAGTCCCGCCAGGCCTGTGCGCATTCCCTTTGCCGCTGCGCTGATTATTGGCGTTTCCATCAGCTGATATTCGCTCTCTGCAGAGAAAAAGAATATATAGAATGAAGTCAGCAGAAGACTTCCCGTTCCTGAAAGAAGGCTGAAAAGCGCAGTTCCTCCAACCACCGTCACCGCAAGCATCACAAAACCAAAAAGTTCCCCGAACACCACCGAATACATCCATGTGCATCTGCCGCACAGACCTGCGATACCTTCTGCCATGCAGAAGCCTGCCCAGAAGCTTCTGATCAGATTTTCGCATTTCTTATTCATCCTGCCTCCTGTTATCCACACCCCGCAGGATACCAGTATATTCAACACCGTCTGTAACATGCATATCCCTCCGATACCATAAATTTATATGCAGGAAATGCACGGATAGACACCGTATTTTCATTCTTCATATCCCATCTGTATCTTTTTTGCAAATTTTCTTTTTCCCTCTTGTCTATTTACCAAAGAAACGCTAAAATTATATATGTATTGACTTCTTTTGATGGAGTGGTTGACTTGAAAACTCTGCGACGTATTTTTTCTGTCGTTTTATGCATATTGGTATGTGTTTCCCTTTTCACCTCAATGACCGCCTGCAGCGAGGATGACGGCAGCAACTATGCTTTCAGCTATTCTCTTACTGCAGAACCCAAAAATCTTGATCCTCAGGTCGCAACCGACAACAATTCACTTCTTGTTATCAAGAACACCTTCGAAGGTCTTATGAGAATAGGTCCTGACGGAAAGCTCATCCATGGCGTTGCAAGCAGCTGGAGCGCAAATTCCGACAACACCGAATACACCTTTTATCTCAGAAAGGATGCAATGTGGTCTGACGGCACACCTGTCACTGCCTACGATTTTCAGTTCGCATGGCAGAGATGCGTCGATCCTGCAACAAACTCCACCACCGCATCATCACTTTTCTGCATAAAGAATGCACGCTCGATAAACAAGGGCGATCTTGATCCTTCCTCTCTCGGCGTCACCATTATCGATGCCTATACCCTGAAGGTCACTCTTGAATACCCCTATGCTCAGTTCCCTCTGCAGACCACCCTGCCTCAGTACATGCCCTGCAATCAGAATTTCTTTGCGAGCACCAACGGGCATTACGCGCTGGATGACGTTTATCTTATTTCCAACGGACCTTTTACATTCAACGAAAAAAGCTGGTCTCACGGCAACTATGTGCGACTTATCAGAAATGAGTTCTACTCAGGCGAAAACGCTGTTGCACCCCGTATTCTTTACCTCGGTATAAGAAAGTCAAGCATAGATTATTTCGAGCTTATCACAAACGAAACCGTTGAGGCTGCTGCAATTGAGTCTCATAACGTCTCGAAGCTCCCCGGAGCCGAACTGGATATCACCACCTATACCGACAAGACATGGGGACTGGTATTCAACACAGAGAGAACAGGTCTTACAAATGCCACCGTCAGACGTTCCATCATCTCTTGCATCGACGTTTCCGACTATGAGCTGATGGTGCCTGACAACGTAACTGTGGCATATGACATCATCCCCCCTGCAACCACCATAAACGGTCAGCTTTACCGCGAGCTTGCAGGCTCAGGCTTCAAGCTTTCCTCCAACAAGGAATATGCTCCCGACCTTCTTACTATCGGTCTTAATGAGCTCGGGAGAAAATCACTCCCCTCCATCACCATAATCTGCCCCGATGACGAAAAGACGGTTGTCATGATGCAGGAGCTGCTTTCAAACTGGCAGCAGATACTCAAGATATATTTCAACCTCGAGCCGCTGGATATCGAGACCCTTGAAAACCGCGTGGATATCGGAGATTTTCAGATTGCTCTCTATGCTCTGGAGCCTTCCAAGGATGGCCCCGTAAACTGTCTGAATCTTTTTAAATCCACCACTTACTATAACCCCGCCAATCTTACGGACACCGCCTTTGACCTTCTTCTGGAGCAGGCTTCTGCCTCCACCACTACCGAAGGTATGCTCACTCCTCTTGTTGCAGCAGAGCGTTATCTTAATGAAAATGCGGTCTTCTATCCCATGTACTACGAAACACGCTATTATGCCACACTCCCCGGTGTTACTGGAATATATTTCTCCCCCTTCGACGGCACTGCGGATTTTACCTGCGCAAAATACAAGGATGATTGATGATGGATACAAGCCTGTTTATAAAATCATACAAAAAGCATTTTGAACACTCATACGCCTTCGGTGCAACCCTTGTTTTCTACCTCCTTCGCTCAAAACCTGAGGCTGCCCGTCTTGTTTATGTTCACTCTTCCTTCACCGCCAACGAAAGCTACGAAAAGCTCTGCTCGGTGTGCAGGGAGCTCGGAGTCGGGATTACGGTTTCTGACAAGCTGGTGTCGCGGCTTTCTCCGAAGGAAAATGTCTACGTTATAGGTGTGTTCGAAAAGTTCGAATCCTCCCTTGAAGAAACAAGGTTTCATGTGCTGCTTGACAACCCTTCAAACAGCGGAAACGTCGGCACAATCATGCGCACCATGCTGGGCTTCAATGTCCGCGACCTTGCCATTATCCGTCCGGGGCTTGATATTTTCGACCCCAAAACCGTGCGTTCATCTATGGGCGCGATTTTTGACCTGAGGGTCGAATATTTCGACAGCTATGAGGAATATGCCGAAAAGCATCCCGACAGAGCGCTCTATCCCTTTATGCTGGGCGAAGACTGTTATCTTGACGAAACTGAGATTGACCGCTCGCAGAAAATAACCCTTGCTTTCGGCAACGAGGCAACAGGGCTTCCCGTAAAATACAGGAATCTTGGTTCTCCTGTTATGATACGCTCCATCGATGCTGTGGACAGCTTCAATTTATCGATTGCTGCGGCAATCGGGCTTTATGAATTTACAAAAGGTACATTCTGAAAAAACTCCGACGGAAAATTCCGTCGTAGTTTTTTGTTAAAACCACTTGACATATGTAGATTGTCTACATATAATAAAGCCATCCTGATATGTAGATTATCTACATATCAAAAAATAAGGAGGTAAAATATGAAAATTGACAAATCGCTGCTTTCAGGCAGCTCCGCTATGCTTGTGCTCAGGCTTCTTAACGAAAAAGACATGTACGGCTATCAGATCACAGAAGAGCTTGCAAGCCGCTCGCAGAATGTCTTTGAAATGAAGTCAGGTACTCTCTACCCTCTGCTTCACACCCTTGAGCAGAAGAATCTCGTTTCCGCTTATGAAGTGATGGAGGGAGGCAGATCACGCAGGTATTACAGAATAACCGAAGAAGGCAAGCGCAGTCTTGCGGAGAAGCAGGAGGAATGGAACAGCTTCTCTGCTGCTGTAAACAACGTGCTGGGAGGTGCTTTGATTGCATACTGAAAACAATATTCAGGATTATCTGAAGACTGCAGGTGAACAGATACGCTGGAAGCGTGC
The DNA here is from genome assembly GCA_045604945.1 of Acutalibacteraceae bacterium. Classification (GTDB taxonomy): domain Bacteria; phylum Bacillota; class Clostridia; order Oscillospirales; family Acutalibacteraceae; genus JAISGQ01. The sequence goes on along the minus strand of JAZUPA010000004.1, from coordinate 16,597 downwards.
GCGCAATCCCCTTCTGTATGAGCTTGAAACACATATTATGGACAGGCGCGATGCACTGATAAGACAAGGAATCGATGAGAACGAAGCGGAATCTGCTGCTGTCGCTGAAATGGGAGACCCCGAAACTGTCGGGCTTGAACTTGACAGAATCCACCGTCCCAGACCTGACTGGTTCTTAATTGGCGGTGCTGCTGCACTGTTCGCGTCAGGACTGCTGCTTCTGTGGTTTGTGGGCGGTGCCACCGAACAGTTTTCCCGCATGGCAATCTGCGGAGGTATCGGCATTGTTTTTATGATTCTCGGTTATTTCTGCGATTACACCGTTCTCCCCCGCTTTGCTGTTCCTGTATTTGCAGTTCTCTGCGCTGTCTGTACCGTCTTTCCGATTTTCGGCAATGCATTTCTTTCCACTTCAACACAGCTCTGCTATGTTCTGCCCCTTGCCTTTGCCGGAGTTGTATATTCTCTGAAAGGCAGATACAAGCCCTATATTCTTTCAGCATCCGCATGCATTTTGCTGATTATTGCGGCGCTTTCCGCCAACTCTGCATCTATGCTTGTCTATCTGTTCACAACATGCAGTGCGGTTCTCATATACGCTGCCGTCAAAGGCATTACAGATTCCGACAGATTCAGGGCATGGCTGCCCCCGATATCTTTTATCGCAATTTTTGCTTTTGTTATCCTTCTTGCCCTCTCTGACGGCGGTCATCATATGCTATGGAGACGATTCATGGAAGGAACTTTGAACCCTGAAGCTGACCCATACGGAACAGGCTGGGTTCCCCTTCGCATCCGTGAGCTGATAAACACTTCCGTTTTTGTCGGCGAAGGAATGACAAGCGAATTTTCCGAAGTCTTCATGCACTCCTCTGACTTTACACTGAAGGAATACACCCTGACTGTTGCCTCTCACAAAATGGGGCTTATCATATTTGCTGCTGTATGCGCTGTTCTCTTTTTCACAATCACTGCGGTCATTATCGGTATGAACAGGCAAAGCTGTAAGCTTGCAAAGCTCGTGATTTTCACTGTCGGTGTTTCATTTTTGCTTCGTATTGCAGCCTACATCGCATGCAATCTGGGTTTTCCGCTGATCTCCTTTGACGGTATTCCTCTGTTTTCTTACAACGGCAAGCTCATGATTCTTGATATGTTCGTCATAGGACTTATGCTGTCGGTTTTCCGAATGGAAAGCATCGCCCGTGACAGCTCCTGCGGCAGGGATACTGTTCTTCATTCATAGCTTTATATAACCCTCAGGTGTGTAATAGTTCAGTTTACACACCTGTTTTCTTTTCAAAGCACTTTACCTTGACATTATTATACAAAAATGCTATTATATATTTTGACCTATCAATATAGTGGTTTGAGTATGTATACAGGTAAGGGATGATATTTATGTTCACTCCGGACAGTCATAATGACACACCGTTTACTACGGCGGCAAAGCCGTCAAATCTAAAGACCAATAACAGAAAAGCTGTTCTTAATCTTCTGAGAAAGCATGCTCTTCTTTCTGTTACCGAAATTTCCGAGCTCACCGGCCTCAGCCGCACCACCGCCATGAAAACCATCAACTTCCTTCAGCTGAAGGGTTATGTGGTTTCTGCCGGCAAGGGCGACTCCACCTTCGAAGGCGGAAAGAAGCCTGAAATTTTCAGATTCAATTCAAATTATGGCTATGTCTACTGCGTTACCCTTCTCCCCACTTCCGTTGAAGGTGCGCTTCTTGATATGGATGCTTCAATAATTGACCGCTGCAAAATCGGTCATGCCAGCGAGTCCTCACCTGAGACCATCGTTGACAACATTGCCTTGTCCTTCCGTCTTCTCCGCGAGAAGAACGATATCAGCCCTGACCAGGTAATAATGGTTGCAGTCGGCTGCGACGGTATTGTCAATACCGACAGCGGTGTCATCTGCAACAGCCCCCACTTCCAGACCTGGCCCAACAACCTCGATATCAGCAAGCTTGTCTCTGAACGACTCGGAAATAATTACCGCGTTCTTGCAGACAACAACGTACGCTTCATGGCTCACTCTGACCTTGACAAGCTTACCGTTGAGCAGAGCCGCGATGTTATCGCAATCATGGTTGAGTACGGTGTCGGCGGGTGCGTTCTCCATAACTGGCAGGTTATCCGCGGCGCAAGCTTTGAGCTTGGCGAGTTCGGTCATCAGATCGTAAACCCCTTTGACGATGAAGTCTGCGAATGCGGCGGCAAAGGCTGCTTTGAAAAAATGATAATCGAAGAGCGTGTTCTCCGTCAGGCAACCAAAATTCTTTCCGAAAACAGCGATTTTGAAGGCTCTTCAATTGCTCAGGCATGCCACAGCAACACCCTTACCATGCAGATGATTTTTGATGCGGCAAATGCAGGCGATGCTTTTGCTCGGAAGGTTCTTGACTGGGTGCTCCTCTGGTTCAGCGTTGAGTTCCATAATATCCTTCTCAGCCACGACCCTCAGGTCATCATAATGTACGGCACCTATATCACTGCCGGTGATTATTTCTTCTCAAAGCTTCGCGAAAAACTCAACGCGATGCACTTTGGCGGCAAAGGCACAAACGTTGAAATCATCACCACTGAGTATGATACCGAAACCGCATTTATCACAGGCGCAGGCAAGTATGCCATCGAGCTTTTCTTCGATTCCGACGAAACCTACGCAGACTGATGCTTTTAAACCCCACCGAAGAAATACCTTTTTCTTCGGTGGGGTTCTTTTATCTTTGTGACGATATTGACAAAAAATCAATCCAATGTTAAAATTATTAAAGTGCATTTTCACAAACAATGAAAGGAAGAATAAATATGAAAAAGATTTCTGCGCGCCTTTGGGCATCATTTATTCTTATCGGTCTGTTCGGTCAGTTTGCATGGACCATTGAAAATATGTATTTCAATGTTTTCCTTTATAACACCATATCCGACAATCCCGATTACATCGCTGCCATGGTTGCCGCCAGTGCTGTAAGTGCTACTCTGACAACACTTCTCATGGGCGCTCTTACCGACAAGGTCGGAAAAAGAAAGATTTTCATTTCCCTGGGCTATATTCTCTGGGGTATATCCACTGCATCCTTTGGCTTTATAACTGTTGATAATATGGCTCAATTCTTCCCTGCTGCATCTGCTGTTTCCCTTGCCGCAGGCATGGTCATCGCCATGGATTGCATAATGACCTTCTTCGGCTCTACCGCAAATGACGCAGCTTTCAATGCATTCGTCACAGATAACACCACCAACGAAAACCGCGGCAAGGCTGAGTCTGTTCTTGCGATACTCCCCCTTGTTTCAATGCTGATTATTTTCGGTCTTTTCAGCGGAATGACAAATGAAGGCAGATGGCAGGAGTTCTTCCTGATTTTCGGCGGAGCTGTCACTCTTACAGGCTTTATCTCCATTTTCCTTGTAAAGGATGCCCCCATCGAGCCCTCAAAGGAAGCTTATCTCAAAAAGCTCGTCCACGGCTTCAGACCTTCTGTTATCAGGTCAAACCCCATGCTTTACATCGCTCTGATTGCAATGCTGGTTTTCTCTGTTGCAGTTCAAATTTTCTTCCCCTATCTTATCATTTACATTCAGCACTACCTCAAATTTGACAATTATGCAATCATTCTCGGTATTGTTCTTATTATTGCATCTGTCGTCTCCGTCGCTTCGGGAAGCATTATCGACAAGGTCGGCAAGCTGAAATTCACTATTCCTGCCTGCATTATCATGCTCCTCGGACTTATCGCCATGTTCTTTGTCCGCTCCTTTGTCCCTACAATCATCGCAGGTACTGTCATGATGAGCGGATACATGCTGGTTACCGCCGCAATAAATGCAACTGTGCGTGACTATACTCCCTCCGATTCTGTCGGACATTTTCAGGGCGTCCGCATGATTTTTGCCGTTCTGCTTCCTATGATCATAGGTCCGTACATCGGCTCCGCAGTCATCAAGAACAGCGGCGAGACCTATATCGACTTAGGTCAGATCAAGACCGTTCCCACCCCCAATATTTTCCTTGCCGCAGCAATTGCACTCATCCCCGTGATTATTCCTGTGATCATTCTTAAAGTTAAATCAGACAGAAAAGCCAAGGAGGTTTCCGAATGAGATCGATATTCGCTGATTCAATAAGCGGCACCATGCCCCTTTCCGAATATCCCCGTCCCCAGATGGTGCGCAGCGATGACAGCTGGCAGTGTCTGAACGGGCTGTGGGATTTCGCTTTTACCGATTCCGAAACCGCTCCCGAAAAATATGACGGCGAGATTCTTGTACCCTTTTCTCCCGAATCTGAGGCAAGCGGCGTTATGCGCACACTCTCCCCCGAGCAGTACCTGTGGTATCACCGCACAGTCACTCCGGAACACGAAATCTCAGGCAGACTGCTTCTGCATTTCGGCGCAGTGGATCAGATTGCGGAGGTCTATATCAACGGCATCAAAGCAGTTGAGCATATCGGCGGATACACGCCTTTCTCCTGCGATATTACAGAGTATGTAAAAGGCAGTACCTTCGAACTGACGGTAAAGGTTCGTGATTTCAGCGACACCTCCTCCCATTCAAGAGGCAAGCAGAAGTTTGACCGCGGCGGCATCTGGTACACCCCTCAGAGCGGCATCTGGCAGACTGTGTGGCTTGAATATGTACCTGCAGATTATATATCAGGACTTATTATTACTCCTCTTTATGACAGCAGTGAGCTTGAGCTGACAGTAGAATGTGAAAGCGGCAATAGGCTCTGTGTACTCACCATCAACTCCCAGAACTTTATTTTTATGTCCAACGAAAAATTCTCTGTCCCCATGCCCGATTTTATCCCCTGGAACTGTGACAATCCCCATCTTTATCCCTTTACCGTTGAGATGGGCGATGATAAAGTGGGCAGCTATGCTGCCATGAGAAAAATAGAAATCGCGGCAGATGAAAAGGGAGTAAAAAGACTCTTCCTCAACAACAAGCCCCTCTTCCATAACGGACTTCTTGATCAGGGCTACTGGCCTGAATCCCTCTATACTCCCCCCACCGAAGAGGCTATAATTTTTGATATCGAGACCGCAAAGAGAATGGGTTATAACATGCTGCGCAAGCATATTAAAATCGAACCCATGCGCTGGTATTATCACTGCGACAGACTTGGCATGCTTGTATGGCAGGACATGATAAACGGCGGCGGCAAGTATAAATTCATGACCATCTCAACTCCTCTTGTCACAAAGATACATTTAAAGGACAACAAATACAAAGCCTTTGCAAGAGAGGACGCCGAGGGACGCAGGCAGTATTACAGAGAGCTTCGCGAGATGATTCTCCATCTGCGCTCCTGCCCCTCAATCGTCCTGTGGGTACCATTCAACGAGGGCTGGGGACAGTTTGATGCTGCTGAAGCATGCCGCATCATATCCGAGCTTGACCCCACTCGCCCCATCGACCATGCAAGCGGATGGCACGACCAGAAAATCGGACAGATGAAGAGCCTGCATGTCTATTTCACGAAATACAACTTCAAGCCCGACAAACTCGGCAGAGCGGTTGTTCTTTCGGAATTCGGCGGATACAATCTCAGAATTGACGGTCACGCCTTCAACTCCAAGGATTTCGGTTACAGGAAATTCGCTTCAAAGCAGGCGCTTACCGATGCATACCGAAAGCTTTTTGAAAATGAGGTTATCCCTGCTGCGAAAAAGGGACTGTGTGCCAGCGTCTACACTCAGCTTACAGATGTTGAGGATGAGGTAAACGGCATTATGACCTACGACAGGGCGATCATCAAATTGGACGAACAGGTAACAAAAGAACTTGCCCAAAAGCTGAAAAACATTTGATAAAACATAGAGCAGACGCAGTATTGCTGCATCTGCTCTATGTTTTTATTCATTAATATTGCTTCCCTTCTGTTTTTGTACTAAAAGGTTATTATATGAAACTCAAAATATTTACCGTTCTGTCTGTTCTGATTTCTGTGCTGATATTTTTCGGAGGTATCAGCGCATCTGCTGCCATTGCTCCCGGCTCAAGAGGAAGCCAGGTCACCGCAATGCAGAAAAAGCTCATTGCACTGGGCTATCTCAAAGACACTGCCGACGGCAGCTACGGTCCTGCCACAAAAGCCGCTGTCAAATCCTTTGAAAAAGCCAACGGTCTTACCGCTGACGGCAAGGCAGATGACACCATGCTCTCTCTTCTTTCAATCAGATATGACAGCGCTCCGCGCATTACAATTACCGCATCCTCTCTTAATGTGCGCAAGGGAGCCGGTTCAAAATACGCAAAGCTTGGCGCTGTGAAAAAGGGCAAAACGTATATTGTTCTCTCTCAGAAAACTGTTTCAGGCTCAAAATGGTATGGCTTCATGTACGGAACAAGGGTCGGCTGGGTCTCTTCGGAATACGTTGAACTTATCGATGAAAGCGAAATGAAGATCACACACCCCGAAGGTTCTGCCGCTTCCCTTCTTGCAGATGAAATTCTCTCATCCATGACCACAGAAGAAAAGGCAGGTCAGCTCCTTCTGCCCTGCACCAAGAATCTCAGCGAAGAAGAGCTTCGCAATGTGACTTCAGAGTGCAACATCGGCGGCATAGTTCTTTTCAAGAAGGATTTTGAAAACAAAACTCCGCAGCAGATAATCGATATGATCTCTGCTTATCAGAATGCGGGCGACGGAAGACTTCTGCATCGACAGCGATCCTTGTGTCGAAGCGATTTTCGGTGGCTGCGATCTGCTCTGCACGCCACTCGATGCTGTCACTTCATACAACAATCTGCTGGAAGCTGTGAAAAACGGTACCATTTCTGAAAAAAGGCTCAATGAATCTGTAAATAGAATTCTTATCTGGAAAATTGAGCTTGGATTATACAAGTAACTTCGCCTACCATATGCGCACTCCTTCTATGTGAATGAATCTGACTGTTTGGTAGCTGTAGGAATCAAGGGGTCTGTCGAGAGCATCGTAGGTATGGACCGCTACCAGTATCCGCGGTTTTACTGAAGTGATCACAGGCGAATGGTAAAATCGCCCCTCGCTGTTTCCCAACTGTACAATATCCCCCGCCTGCACTTCGAACTGCGGCACGGGAACTGCATAGGGACCTGCGGTCCGATTGCTGACAAGAAAATTGTAAAGATATTCAACTCCGCTCCATGCAGGAGCTCTATCATTCAGCGAACGGTAATACCACCCCATGGTCGGCGTATAATTCATGACTCCTGCCCCTGCATAAATGCACTGCGAGGCAAAATTTGTACAGTCTCCTCCGATATTCTGAAAGTCATAATACGCAGGATTCCGAGCCAGCGCCCATCTTCGCGCATACGCAACTGCCGCAGCGCGGTCATATGGCTTGTTCTTCATTCTATTCTCCCCCTTTTTCAATATTCTATGAATCCCTGTTCACAGCTGTGTATGATATTGGAAATCAGAATTTATTGAAAAGCACAAAAGCACTGCACACTGTTTTCAGCGTGCAGTGCTTTTTCGTACAAAGAGGTTTCAGCTTGGAATTTCTGTGAAAATCCGCAGAGGAGGTCTTGAATATTCTGAGGAAATATGGTCCGGCATCTCAGTCGCCTTTAGAGTCCCTTCATCAGGATTACTTTCCCAAAAGGCAGAAAAAGCAAGACGGGAAATAAACAGGTTTGGACTTAAGGGTATTATATTTTGTGATATATTTGAATTTAACAATGTCGAGAATACGAAGATAGCTTGAGGCTATTCCACAACCATTTGAAAATCAATTGTTGCCATAGAAATATCAGAAGATGATGACTATACGGAGCTTACTGGACACGAAGCTTTTCATGCTTGGTTCAACGCAAAAACATGATGACTTATTTTGACTGACACAGCTGTTTTTATGCTTATATGCGTCGTTTTTTCGACTGAATCAATCATGAATCTAGAAAATAAAAACCACTAGTAAACTAGTGGTTTTCTCAGACCCTATAAGGGTCATTATATGCTGACCCCCCTAAGGGGTACTGGGGGTTTGTCATCGCATCACATTTACAGGCAGCCACTAAAAGTGGCTCCTTTCTTTTGCCTTATTTACTCTTGCTACCCGTAAACGGGTCCATGTTCTCTTTGAAGCTAATTTGGTCACTCGCCAAATCTTCTTCTAACTGGTTCCTTATGTAGTCTCCTATTATTTTTGCATTCTTTCCTACCGTATCTACATAATACCCTCTGCACCAAAAATTTCTTCTGCCATACTTGTATTTCAAATTTGCATGTCTATCGAAAATCATAAGTGCACTTTTACTCTTGAGCGTTCCTACAAATTGTGCTACACTCATTTACGGTGGTATGCTTACCAACATATGAATATGATCTGGACATGCTTCCGCTTCTATTATCTCCACTTTTAATTCCTTACACAGTTTTCTAAATATCTCACCTATATCTTTTCGTATCTCTTTATATACTACCTTTCTTCGATATTTCGGTGCAAATACGACATGATATTCACAGCGATACGTTGAATGTGCTGTATGTTTTATTTCATTTTTCATTTGTTTAAAACCTCCTTGATACTTTTGTGATGCGGTCGCCAAACCTTCACCATTGTACCATTGAGGTTTTATTTTTACCAAGGTATTTTTATTTACCCCTGGCAGAACCAGGGGTTTAATCAAGCCTAAAGGCGTCCAAGTAAAAACGAGCGGCAATTTTTATGCCGCTCGTTTTTTATTATGCATTATCCTCTGTCATTCTTTTTTTGAACACCACTGCCGCAAGCACTGTCATTACCACCGCACAAACCGCAACCCAGGCTGCGCTTTTACCTATATTCTCCGCTCTGCCGATATTCACCGTATGATAGAACGGCATATTGGTACAGATTTTATAAAAGGCGGTGCCTTTCATATCTTCAAGAGGAAACCATACCCCTGCCGAAAGAGTTGCAAGGTTAATGATTATTGAGCCGACGCCGCCCACTGCCTTATCGGAGCAAATCGAGCCGATAAGCACTCCCAGAGCAATATAGAAAATTCCTGAGGGAATCAGAAGCAGCACTGACCACAGAGTTCTTATTGTGATTTCATATCCGAAAACAGTCGCTGCACCGTAACAGATTATCGTCTGCATTACGGTAATGGGCAGCATGGGAAGCATATATCCAAGAATAAAATCTGACGATTTCATAGGTGATGAGTAAAGCCTTGTCAGAAAAGCTCCGGCTCTGTCCTGTGCTATCAGCAATCCCACAAACAAGGTTGTAAAAGTAAAGCTGAACACTGTAATGCCCGGCGTCAGCTTATTTATATTAAACATCTCAACAGGGGACGGTATAGACTTGTTCAGCACCGACAGCAGCACAAGCATCAGAACCGGAAATCCCAGTCCCAATATAATGCTCAAAGGCTCTCGCAGCATTTCTTTTATGTTCCTCTTTGCAAATACAAGCATTCTCATTTTTATCCCTCCGATGCAAGTGTCACAAAGGCATCCTCAAAGCTCTTTGCCCCTGTTCTGTCTATCAGCTCCTGCGCCGTGCCCACTGCCTTTAATCTGCCGCTTTGCATTATTCCAATTCGATCAGAAAGCGCCTGCGCTTCTTCCATGTAATGAGTAGTCAGTATTATAGTTACTTCGCCATGAAGACTCCTGATAATATCCCACAGCTCACGGCGCGCGAGCACATCAAGACCAAGAGTCGGTTCGTCAAGGAAAAGTATTTCAGGATCGGAAATAAGCGCCATTGCTATTGATAATCTGCGCTGCATTCCGCCGGAAAGGGTCTTTGCCTTGCTGTCTCTGACCTCTTCCAGTCCAAAGCGTTCCATAAGCTTTTCCGTCTTATTCTTCGCACTTTCTTTATCGGCTCCGTAAATGCGCGCCATGAAGATCAGATTATCATAAACTGAAAGCTTTCTTGCCACCGCTGTTTCCTGCGGCGATACATTCGTCTTTGCTTTTACCTTGTCCGCCGCTGTTGTGATTCTGTCTCCGAGAAGCTCCGCATCGCCTGAGGTGGGCACAGTAAGGCAGGAAAGCATTTTTATTGTGGTCGTTTTTCCTGCGCCGTTTACACCCAGCAGCGAGAACAGCTCACCCTTTTTTATTTCCAGATTCAAGCTGTCAACGGCAGTTTTGTTCTTATATATTTTCGTTAGATTTTCAGTTCTTATTGCTGTCATTATGATCCTCCAAACTCTTTACGTAATCTTCCATTTTGTTGTTTATTTCTCGTACATCGTTCTTTGCAAGGTTATAATGAATTATAAAGTTTATGATGTATCCCACAAGTATACTTACCGCCAACGACCAGTAGCCGTTTGCATGTTCAGGTATCCAGCATATGCGCGCCACAATCATAAGATATGGGAATGTTATAAGAAACTGCAGAATCGACTGCTTCACAAAACTCCATTTAGGGTTTTCATAAACAAAAGCTGCCATTGCATAAGCAACACCGAGCATACCCGTCAGAAGCGTCTGAGCAATTACCGCAAGATTTTCAGAGCCGAATATTCTTACCGTTTCCGGCACTACCGGAATATAGTCGCCATTTATTCCATTGACTCCAAGAGAAACAAAGAATACTACCATCGCCCCGTGGAGTACTCCGATGCAGAAACCTATAATAAATCTCATAAGTATGTATTTCTTTTTCATATTATCACCTCATATATCAAGCTTCCTGCGAATAAGCGCAACGTATCTCCGGGATGCGTAGGTCTGAGTTCCGTTTTTCATGGAAACACAAATAGTTCCTGTCAGAGACGTATCCATGCGTTTTACCTGCTTCAGGTTAATTATTTCCGAATTGGAAATCCGCATGAACACTCGGCTGTCCAGATTTTCCTCAAGCTCGTAAAGCCGAGCTTTCAGAGTGTACGTGCCTTCCGAAGTCTCTGCCAGCACCTTTTTATCCTGTGAATAGATGCGGCAGATGTCATTATGTGATATAAACAACGCTCCGTTTTCATCAAAGGCAGTCACGCAGTCATTCTTTTCCCGTACAGTTCCGTTTATCCGCTCGATCATTGATGTTATTTCTGAGTCTACCGTCTCGGTATGGATTACCACCCTGCGTTCTTTCAGTTCGTTTTCTATTGAGATCTCAATTTTCATTATCTTCACCTCATGGCTTTATGATATATCAGAGCACTCCAAAAATAAACCCTTTTGCGACGGACGGTAGTTTTTTTGGTATGAGTGGCATCAGCATTTAACCATCAATTCTAATCTAAAATCACGAAAACAACTGTTCTTTTTCTTGCTGTTTTCGATGTACTGTGATAGAATAAATCAGTTAATGATCATATCGGAGGAGAGCTTTGATGAAAAATGTTTTGGTTACTGGCGGCGCAAAGGGTTTAGGCCGCGCCGTTACAGAGTTTTTCGCCGCCAAGGGTGTGCGTGTTTTCTCCTGTGATGTTCTGGATTTTGATTATTCCGGCGAAGGAATAGTCCCTCTTAAAATAGATGTACGTTCCTCAGACAGTGTCCGTGAAGTCTTTGAAAAGGTTTCCGCTCAGACCGACAAGCTCGATGCAGTTATTCACTTCGCTGGTATTTACCGCATGGACTCCTATGCCGAAATGGATGAAGAGAATTTCAAAAGAATAATGGACATCAATCTGCTGGGCGTTTACAGAGTGAACAAGCAGTTTCTTCCTCTGCTTCGATGTGGCGGCAGGGTAATAATTGCAACCAGCGAGCTTGCTCCTCTCGATCCTCTTCCCTTTAACGGAATCTATTCACTGTCAAAAACAAGTCTCGACTGCTATGCTCAATCACTTCGAATTGAGCTTGCTCTGCTAGATATTCCCGTTATCGTTATCCGTCCCGGTGCTTTTGCAACCGACATGATCGGCGCCTCGGACATCTCAATGCGCGCGCTTTGCGAAAAAACTGAGCTGTACAGAACAAACTCCGAGAAATTCAGGGGCATAATGGATAAGGTAACCGTTAAAGCGCTGCCCCCTGTAAAGCTTGCGCAGCTCGTCTGGAAGGCATTTTCCAAAAAGCACCCTAAGTATGTTTACACAAAGAATGCAAGCTTTTTGTTAAAGCTCTACAGCGCCATGCCCACCGGAATTCAGGTTTGGGCAATTAAGACGCTTATAAAATAGTTTCTGCCCCTTAAAAAACCGTATCTTAACAAATACACGTTTTAGGAATGATATATTATGAAATTACTCGCTTTGGACGGCAACAGCATTATCAACCGCGCCTTTTACGGAATTCGTCCGCTTACAACCAAAGACGGGCAGCCAACCAATGCTATTCACGGCTTTATGAGCATGTTTCTTAAAATGCTTGACGATGTAGAGCCTGACGCTGTGGCCATAGCCTTCGATTTAAAGGCACCCACCTTCCGCCACAAGGCCTATGACGGTTACAAAGCAAAACGCAAGGGTATGCCGGAAGAGCTTTTCCTGCAGATGCAGCCGCTTAAAGACTTGCTCAGTGCTCTCGGCTACAAACTTTTGACCGCAGAGGGTTTTGAAGCTGACGATATACTCGGTACACTGTCTGCCAGATGCAGAGAGCTTAACCATACCTGCGTTATCGCAACCGGTGACCGCGACTCCTTTCAGCTTATCGGAAACGGTGTAACGGTTCGCATGCTGTCTACAAAGGGCGGCCATCCTGAGGCTGTCACTTACGATGAAAACACCATAATGGAAACCTACGGAGTTACCCCCAAACAGCTTATTGACATAAAGGCTATTCAGGGCGACACCTCCGACAATATTCCGGGTGTTCCCGGCATCGGCGAAAAGGGTGCAGGAGAGCTTATAAAGAAGTTTGGAAATCTTGACGAGGTCTACAAAAATATAGACGATCCTTCAATAAAGGCCGGTATGCGCAACAAGCTCATCGAAGGCAAGGACAGCGCGTATCTCAGCCGCGAGCTGGGCAGGATAGTATTCAATGCACCTGTTGATCTTGACATTGAAGCTTATGTGCCTGCTGAAACCGATGTTGCTGCAGCCAGGACCATGCTTATAAAGCTTGAGATGTTCAAGATGCTTGAGCGCCTTGGTCTTGCCGATAAAAAGGAGGCCGCTCAGGCGAAAAAGGCTGCCGCCGAAACAGAAACTCAGAAGGTTCTGTTTGCCCCCGACAACTGGCTTGAGGAACTTAAAAAGGAATCAGATGTTTATTTTGTTGCTGATATTGAGGACGGTGATATTTCAGCCGTTGCTTATTCTCTTAACACCTGTGTTGCAGTGCTCAGCGACAGTGACGATACCGACGCCTTTAAAAATGAAATTTTGTCAGATGAAAAAACCGCAAAACACACCTTTGACACAAAGCAGCTTTACAGGATATTCCCCGAAACAAAGAACGTAAAAATGGATGCCATGCTGGCGGCATATCTCCTCGACCCGGAGAAGAATTACGGAATTGACGAGCTTCTTGCAACCTATGTTACTGAGGTTCCCTCCGCTCCCATGCCTATATTGAAAACCGCCGCAAGAGCCGAGCGGCTCCCCGCATTATGCAGGACACTTCTTGCAAAAATCGAAGAAAACGGGCAGGAAAAACTGCTTTTCGACATTGAACTGCCCCTTGCCAGAGTTCTTGCAGACATGGAAATCCGAGGCTTTGCCGTCGACCGAAACGGAATAGAAGCATTCGGCGTAATGCTTTCTGAACGAATAGCCGAGCTTGAAAGCGGTATTTATGAGGCTGTGGGGTATGAATTCAACTTGAACAGTCCCAAACAGCTTGGCGAAGCATTGTTTGACAAAATCGGCTTAAAGGGCGGCAAGCGCACCAAAACAGGCTGGTCCACAAATGCCGAGGTGCTGGATTCTCTGCGCGGTCAGCATCCTGCTGTTGACGGTATTCTGGAATACAGAACTCTCAGCAAACTTAATTCAACCTATTGCGCAGGACTGCTTAAGACTATCGCAGAAGACGGGCGCATACATTCAAGCTTCAACCAGACCGAGACCCGCACCGGGCGCATCAGCTCAACAGAACCGAATTTGCAGAATATTCCTGTTCGTACAGAGCTTGGAAGTCAGATGCGCAGGTTCTTTGTGGCGGGAGACGGAAAGGTTCTTATCGACTGCGACTACAGCCAGATCGAACTGCGTGTCCTTGCCCACTGTGCCAAGGACGAGCGCATGATCGAGGGTTTTGCCTCGGGTGAGGACATTCACCGAATCACCGCCTCTCAGGTATTCGGCGTTCCTATGGAAATGGTAACCTCTACCATGCGTTCCCACGCCAAGGCGGTAAATTTTGGCATTGTTTACGGCATCGGTGCATATTCGCTTGCCAAGGATATAGGAGTTTCCAACGCTGAGGCAAGTGCATATATAAAGGGTTATCTCAACACCTACTCAGGGGTTGATGCATATATGAAGGAGCTTATCGCCTCTGCAAAGGAAAAGCTTTACGCTGAGACCATTTTTGGCAGACGCAGATACCTCCACGAGCTGAGCTCTTCTAATCATATGATGCGCTCATTCGGTGAAAGAGTAGCTCGCAACATGCCCATTCAGGGCACTGCCGCAGATATTATTAAAATCGCCATGGTCAAGGTTTTTGAGAGACTTAAAAAGGAAAATATGGAAACACGGCTTATTCTTCAGGTGCATGACGAGCTTATTCTAGAAGCACCGGAAAATGAAGCAGAAAAGGCTCTCGATATACTGAAAACCGAAATGGAAAATGCCGCTGAGCTGTCCGTCAAGCTTGAAGTCGACGGCAAAATCGGCAAAACGTGGTATGACGCCAAAGGCTAATTGTAATCACATATATCAAAAGGAATTTTATTATGAAAATACTGTTTTTATGTACCGGAAACACCTGCCGCTCGCCTATGGCAGAGCATATTGCCCGTTACGAAATCGAAAAGCGTGTACTTGACATAGAGGTCGACAGTGCAGGCTTCTGGGGCACAGGTGACCGTGCTGCGGAAAATTCAATTGCCGCATGCAGTGAAATCGACATCGACCTGTCCTTTCACCTGTCAAAAAATCTGAATCGGCCTTTGGCTGACAGCGCAGATATTATCGCCTGTATGGAGGAATCCCATGCCATGCAGTTGGTTTCTCTGGGCATCAAGTCGGAAAAGCTTAGAGTCTTCAATATCCGCGACCCATTCGGACACCCTCTCGATGTGTACGTAAAATGCCGCGATGCTATTTATTCCGAGGTCTGCAAGCTTCTCGATGAGCTGCGCGAATATATCGAAATCATTCCGCTTGAAAAGGATCACGCCCCTGCCCTTGCTGCGCTTGAGCAGCAATGTTTTTCCGACCCCTGGAGCGAGGAGGGCATTGCCTTTGAGGCGGATAACGATGCTGCAAAATTCTTTGTTGCAAAATGCGGCGGAGAAATCGCAGGCTACGCAGGTATGCTGTATGCTGCCGATCTCGGAAACATCTGCAACATTGCCGTTTATCCTCAATACAGAAACAAGGGTATCGGCAAAAAGCTTGTTTCTGCATTGATAGACAGCGCAAGGGAACTGGGTGTAGCTGAGCTTACCCTTGAGGTAAGGGAAACAAACGAGATTGCTCAGAATCTGTACCGTTCATTTGGATTCAAGGAAGCGGGCAAAAGAAAAGGCTTTTACAACAGTCCTTCTGAGGACGCTATCGTAATGAATCTAAGTCTGTAGTATACAGATTATATCGACTGCAGAACCATGCTGTACAAACAAGATTCTGTTCTCGCGTCTATTATCTATGTTCTGATAATAATTTTGACTACGATTACTCATAACTCCTGTTGATTTATGATGTAATATGTAGTATTATCAATTTATTGGAGGTGATGGTTTGCTGATCTTCGGCGTTGACCCAGGCTATGCTATAGTCGGTTTCGGATTTCTCCGCTATAACGCACCATATATGAAACCCGTCGAATACGGCTCTATCGTCACCCGTGCAGGCGTTGATTTCTGTCAAAGACTTGAAACCATATACCGCCGCACCACCGAGCTTATCGAAAAGAGAAAACCTGATGCATTGGCTATCGAAAAACTCTATTATGCCAATAATGCAAAAACAGTTATCGGCGTTGCAGAAGCCAGAGGTGTTATCCTTCTCGCTGCTCATCAGGCCGGACTGCCTGTTTATGAGTATACTCCCTTACAGGTAAAAAAGGCTGTCACCGGTTATGGTCAGGCTCCTAAGCCTCAGGTTCAGGAAATGACACGGCGGCTGCTCGGACTTGCGGAGGTCCCCAAACCCGACGATACCGCAGACGCCCTCGCAATAGCAATATGCCACGCTCAATATTCAGGTTTTTCTGCAATTGAGGAGCGTGTGAAAGGCAGGAAATTAAATTGATTTACAGCTTAAACGGCACACTTGAATATACCGAACCAGGTTTTGTCGTTGTTGAGTGCGGCGGTGTAGGCTTTAAGTGCTTCACCTCCATGCAGACTCAGCGCGCGCTTCCCGCGGTCGGAAAAAGCATAAAGCTCTATACATACATGAGCGTCAGAGAAGATGCAATGGATCTTTTCGGCTTTGCCACAAAAACCGAGATGTCCTGCTTCAAGATGCTCATTTCCGTAAACGGAGTGGGTGCAAAGGTGGGCATGGCTATCCTTTCCGAGCTTACCGCCGAGCAGATAGACATGTCGCTTGCATCGGGAGATTACAAGACCCT
>JAZUPA010000003.1:0-3092 GCA_045604945.1 Acutalibacteraceae bacterium | reverse complement strand
GAAGCATTGACCTGTCCGCCGCTTACAAGGTTGCCAAGGTTACTTGCCTTGTTAAGGTAAGTATTAAGCTTGTGCTGGAGAGTCTGAAGCTCAGGCTGGCCGCTGAAGTAGATCATGGAATCCATGAAGGAGTTCCACTGTCCGACAGCACCGAAGATTGCGATGGTTGCGAGAATGGGAATGGAAAGAGGCCAGATGATGCTTCTGAAAATCTTGAAGTATCCTGCGCCGTCGATGAATGCGCTTTCTTCAAGTGCGGGAGGGATGGACTCGATGTAGGTCTTTACAAGAATGATGTTGTAAGGAGCTACGATTGCGGGGATGATGTATACAAGGAAGGATTCATCGAGACCAAGCATTACAATGTTCAGGTAGCCGGGTACGAGACCTGCGTTGAAGTACATTGTTATGATAAGGAAACGATACCAGAATTTCTTGTGCCACATCTCATTCTTGGTCATGACATAACCAACAAAAGCAGATGCAACTACCATTGTGGCTGTACCAATAATGGTTCTGCCGATGGTGACAAGAAATGCGTCGCCCAGTTCACCGGCCTTGACAATATCAATATAGTTGTCGAAGTGGATTCCCATAGGTATAAAGTTTACCTTACCGGCATTTACAAGACCATTGTCAGAGATGGTATTGATAAAGAGATACCAGAAGGGGAATATACAGATAATTGCAAAAAGAACGAAGAAGGTCACATTGCAGACATCAAAAACATGATCGCCAACAGACTTTTTGATGTGAGTCTTGACTTTGACTTTTTCTTTAGTCTTGACTTTGACTTTTTCCTCAGTCTTGACTTCGATTTTTTCCTTAGCCATTTAATGTTACCTCCTTATACAATACTTTCGCCGCGGAATATCTTGGATATACCGTTTGCACAGAAGAGCAGGATGACGCTGACGATGGTCTTTGCCATACCGACAACTGTGGTAAGGGAGATATTCATTGCAAGCTTGGAGTTTGCTATACCAACGTTGTAGACGTAAAGGTCAAGAACCTCTATGTCGTTGCTGTTGAAGCTGTTCTGGAATACAAGGTACTGCTCGGTACCGTTGCTGAGGATAGATGCAATGGAGAGAAGGAGCAGAACGGTGTATGTGGGAAGCAGACCGGGAAGGGAGATGTACCACATCTTCTGGAAACGGCCTGCGCCGTCAACGGTTGCTGCTTCGTAAAGCTGAGGATCGATACCGGAAAGAGCTGCAACATAAACGATTGCGCTCCAGCCGACACCCTTCCACATGCCCCAGAGGAGCATCTTGAACCAGATACCGCTGGGATCCTCAAGGAAGAGCTGCTTTTCATAACCATTGATGGTCTGAGAAAGAACGGTGTTGATAAAGCCGTCATTGGAGAAGATTGCAAGAGCAACAGCGTAAACAAGAACCCAGGAAATGAAGTTGGGGATTGTTGTAACGGTCTGGATAACTCTGACAAACTTTGTATTCTTAATTTCGCCGAGGAAAATAGCGATTGCCATCGGACACCAGCTGGTTGCGATGCCGAGACCGCTCATGATAAGGGTATTTCTGAGAACTCTGAGAAGAATTGCACGGTATGCAGCATCCTGAACGAACATTCTGAAATACTTGAAACCGACAAATTCACCCATTCCGTCGCCGAAGAGGATTGTCCAGATACTGGTTGTATCAATCTCGGTGCTGTAGGTTTTGGTGAAGAACGCAAAACGCCAGCCCCAGAGGGGAAGATACGAGAAAAGGAAGCACAGAACTGCGAAGGGAAGGAACATGAGGAACAGCTTGTACTTTGTGGGCATTTCGCACTTGGAGCCTTTCTCGATTGCAGGAAGAATGATCTGTGCTGCAACAACAAGAACAAGAACCAGAAGTGCTGCGCCAAGATAGAAATAGAAGCCGGGCTGGAACATAGGTGCAAACTTGACCTTTGTGCTGGTAGCTTCGCAGGCGATTCTGTAGCTCTCGAATGCTGCTACAGCACTCTGATATCCGAAGAAGATACCTGCGAGGGAACCGAGCTGGACAGCTGCGCCGCCGATTGTGACCCAGTTACCGATCTTTTTGAGTTTGAGGTTGCCGAGGGACATACAGGATCCGACAACAACTACGAGTATGCCTACAAGCAGAAGAAGTGCCATGTAGGAAACAAGTGCAAGGGGACCTTCATCAAGAGCTGTGTTTGCTCTGCTCAGGATGTTTACAAGGTCATCGCCAAGAAAGTCTTCATAAGACAGCGCGCAGGTGAGCAGCGATGTCTTGGTGCTCATATTGGTGTAAATTCTTACGGGGTTAAATCCCGGGAAAAAGATAAGTAATGAAGAGAATACTACAGCAATTCTCGATGCGAACAAAAGCCAATTCGCAGTCTTTTCCCTGGTGGAAATTATTTTTTTCATCCTCTACCTCCAGTGCAAAAACCGATCGCTTTCAAAGCAGATATCGATCGTAATATTTACGGTAATTCTTTGATAAAAGCTTTACCAATCACGCGACGCCACCATTAAAGCGCCCCGATTTTGCCGACCATTGCCATATTTCAAGCCACAAAGAGGACGAAGCAAAACTTCGCCCTCTTATCAGGCTTAGATATGTTCCTTAGGGCCTGTCAACCGAAGGTTATTACGACTGATCAGGACGCCTTTCAAAAATCAAAGATTATGCGCGCTTCTTGAAAACGAGAAGAGCTGCAGCCATGATAACTGCTGCGAGTGCGGGGAATGCAACGGAACCGGTGCAGCCGCCTGCTGCCTCAGCGGTATCGTCAACAGCGGGCTCCTCAACAACTTCCTCAACCTTGTCATAGTCGAAACCAGCAACGTCGAAGGAAACCTCGATGGACTGGGTGTTGCAGGGCTCGGCAAGCTGGAAGAGATCCTTGCGCTCGTTGTTCCACTGGTTCTGGAGAAGGATGTTTGCATAAACCTTGGAGTCGGGGCTGAGGAATGCTTCTTCTTCTTCCCAGACAGTCTTGTTGTTGACCTTTACCTTAACGTTGGAGAAGGTGATGCCAGCATCAAGAGGAACGTTGGTGGAAACGAAGAGAAGGGAGAAGTACTGCTCATCCTGGAAGTCAGGATCTACGAGGGAAACAGTGTAGTT
>JAZUPA010000002.1:0-8450 GCA_045604945.1 Acutalibacteraceae bacterium | reverse complement strand
AGTTTGGATAATTTTCCAGTATTCACCCTCCTCACACACTTCCACGCTTTCACATCCGCACATAAATATAAGCATCAGTACAAGAGCGAGTATTACTCTTTTCATTTTTTCACTCCATTACCATAATTTCATTTTAAACTTATTGTAATATGTATATTTCTGCAATTCAATAATTTTATGTAAACTCATTGTAAATGTTAATATGCTTGCATCATTTTTTAACGTTAAACTAATGATTATTCTAATCTGTCATCTTATTTATGTTGACAAATGAATCAGTTTAAAATATAATAATTGACGCTGTTAGCTATATACACGGAGAGTTGTCCGAGTGGTCGAAGGTGCAGCACTCGAAATCACTCACTATTGAGGTCGTTTCGTCCCCTCACTTTGGCTTAATCATCAGCATTTTTGAGGATATATCATATTGCATTGCTGCTTTTTCTTGCATAACTTTCTTGCATTTTTCCAAAGCCGTTTTTGAACTATCAAACGAGCTTTTTTGAACAACTAAATACGGAAGCGTATCGAAGTGGTCATAACGGGCCTGACTCGAAATCAGGTAGTCCTTTGCAGGGCTCGTGGGTTCGAATCCCACCGCTTCCGCCAAAAGTCCAGTCAGTATGCGATTTTCTCGCATTCTGACTGTTCTTTTTTTCTGTGATTTTTTTGCTTTTGGGGCTTTTTCTCATGCAAGAAGTGTCCGTTTTCTTGCATGATTTTTCTGAATTCTCGGATTCGAACCCATTTAGACCTACCATTTAGGGCCGTTTGAGGCTCCAACCGGGATTGGTAGTGCCTGCTCTATTGCGCTTGCAGAAATATTCTTGGAATTTGCATCAAGATGTGCATATATATTCGAAGTAGTTGCAATGTCACTATGCCCTAACCACTCCTGTATCATCTTCATCGGAATGTTATTTGCGAGAAGAAGTGAGGCGCAGCTATGGCGAAGATCGTGAAATCTGATGTGTCGAAGATTATTGCGTTCGAGGATTCTTTTGAACTCTGCCGATACTCCGTTAGGATTGAAAATCTTACCCATCTCATCGACAAATACATAGCCATCGTATTCGTAGTTATACGATCTTCCACATACCTTCTTGTTGTATTCCTGCTGTTCCTTTAGCGCAAGCAGCTTTTCTCTGAATGTACTGACAAGCGGCAATGAACGAAGGCTCGATTTTGTTTTTGCTCTGTCAGCTGTCACAATCACTCTTTTGCCATCGACTGTTGCCTGTGTTAAAATGTGTTTAATTGTTATGGTGTTATTCTCAAAATCAAAGGCACTCCATTTGAGTCCGAGCAGTTCGCTCTTTCGCATACCATAAAACGCAGCCATCTGAATCAACAAAGAAAACCTATGATTTACTGTAGCTGCAAAGAGCCGTTCTAACTCCACAGCATTATAATGGTCAGCAATAAAGCGATCTTTTTTTGGGCGTTCAACCTTATCCGCTGGATTGCTTGGGATCAGATCGATTTTCACAGCGTACTTCAGCGCCTTGTGTATGTTTGCGTGCATATGGATAACTGAGTTTGCGGAAACGGTTTGAAGTGCGCTAAGATAGAACGCTTGAATATGCTTTGCCTCAAGTCCGCCAAGCGGGATACCCAAATTACGAAAATAAGGCGCTATCTTCTTTGTAACCATCATTGTGTAGGAACTGAATGTAGTCTCTGCAACAGATCCTTTTATGACTTTAAGCCACATCTCGATATAGTCAGCAAAAAGCATATCCTCAGAAAAGCCATCGAAGCGAGCCGCTTTGGGGACAATATAAGTTCTTCTTTTTTCTAAAAGAAGTGCCTCTGCTCTTCTTTTGTTACCTTTGATTGATAAACCGGTAGGTATCCATGGTTGTTTGCGTTTACCGGAAACCTCGTCGAAATAAGTTAAGACGATGTAATAATACCCGTTCTTTTCCTGTAAATGTCCAGCTACCATATAAGCAGCCTCCTTTCAAATGTTAGCAGCATGGACAATGTTTGATTTGGATTCGAACTCAGTATATCGTATATACCAAACATTGTCTAATGTGCAAATAATCAGGCGCACATATCAGATTCTCTCAAGAGGTAAACAACCACATTAGGTTTGGGAATCTTATAGGCTCTTCCTATCGTAATAGCAACGATGTCTTTATTAGTGATAAGGTCGTATGCAAGGTGTCTGCTGATACCGAGCATCTTCTGCAAATCACTGACATTGAGAATATCGGGATACTCCGGGAACATTGCATTGTATAGCTCTCTTATTTCTGATTTTTTCATTTCAGATACACTCCTTATTATTTTCTCAAGAGCACAAATATAGGCTCACAGGTACCGAATCGGTAGTGATTTCGATAACTGTAAGCCCATAGCTTCTGATCTTGAGAGGGATATATTTGATTATCAGAACTTCATCGGCAGTGCATACTGCTTCTTGCAGCCGTTATATATACGGTAAACCTGATAAAGATACTTCTTGTAGCCGAACAGATTGCCTGCCGCCAGCTTGCCCTCACGACCGATAAACAAGGGATCGACAACGCTCAGAGCCGAGATAAGTCTGCCGCGGTCATAGTCCCCTTTGTAAAGGTCAACGAAATATGTCATTGCCGTCACATTTGCTCTCACGAAAGAATTGGGTTCTCCGTGCCAAGCAGCGATGATGATACTCATTGCCTCCTTGAACTTCTCCTCGCCGATACGCTTATACGCTTCAAAAGCGGTTCCGACGCTGGATATGCGATACTTGCCGGCCTTGTGGTCAAAGTCGAGCATAAGGCCGAGGCTCTCTACCGCATTGTTAAAAGCAACAGCTTCGGGATCTCCACCGAAAATAAGTGCTCGGATACGCACGCCCGGTGAAAGTCGAGCCGATGTGCCGGTCTGCTGAGCGAAGAGCAGTGCTTCCTCCTGTTCAGTCATGTTGTAATAGACCTTACATCTTATCTGCAGATCATGGCCATTGTTCAGCAGTTTTCGCGCTGCGATAGTGTGCTGTCCATCAAAGACATAATATTTTTCATCGCGCATGCTGATCTTGGGCGGATTTGAGATTCTCTCATCAAAGGTATCAGCGATCTTCTTGACGCGGGGAGCATGAAGTCTGCGCTGATATGTACCTCTCGGCACGATGATGTTTGATGAGTGGATCATCCTTTCGTTGTGGGGATAATTTTCTTTTCTAACCATTGTTGATTAAACCTCCTTCGGTTTTCTTAAAATATTCCAATCCATTATGGATTAGTTCCAAAACATTTGCGACGCATTGAGCATCTGAAAGATATTGACTGTAGTCATCAAAACACATTGTCCAGCGAAGAATTAGCAAATCCAAGGCATCTTTCAGTTCACAGATCATTGCTTCAACGCCGCCGTCTCCTTTGGCCTGTAACATATCTTCTGAAATAGTCTCTATTTTCTTTATTTCAGCGGAATGACTTGTTGGTCTCGGTTTAGGATTCCTGAGTTGTTCGATTAACTCAGGCCTTTCTTCAGGCGAAGCTCTTGCTATTGCAGAAAGATCTTTCTCGGTTGGCTTAAGAGAACCTGACAGAATCTCTCGTCTTATCCCAGGAACAATCCCATCAGCAATGTCTACTGCTTTTGAAAAATGCTCTGCCCGAATGACAGTGTTTTTGCTGACACCGTTTTCCCTTGCGATTCTTTCGCAGGTTTTCTCTTTTGACCGCAAGTTCCCATTTTGGGAACTTGCGGTGAATCGTCCATCTTGATCATGCTCGGTAACTCTATCACCACCATGAGTTGCCTTCTCAGATTCATATTGCTTTCCAATCAGGTATTTTTTCTGCTCATATGTAAGATTTCTTCTTCCCAACTGGTTACGACATATCCATGCAATAACCGCATATCGATCATCGAACTGCTTCTCATGGGTGTCATACTTTATGTGAGGATACCGTTCTGCAATGCGGTACCTGTTATGCCCGTCCACAAGTATGCCGTTCCACACTATCAGCGGATACAGCACCTTTCCGTCCTCAAGGATATTGGCTTCAAGCTGTTGAAGCTCCTCCTCGGTTAATGGCGGTATCTTACTTTCAAACTCAGGATCAATAACTATATCGGTTATCATTGAGGCACCTCGTCAGAAACGCTTGACAGCGTTGGTCATATTCGCGCGCAAGCAGTGATGAAAGGGACAAAAAAGAATATCACCGCACATCGTAGCAAAAGAGCAGTTATAACAGCGATGCTTACGATGCAATCCCGGTGTGGTACAGATTGCAGGAGGTGCCGGAAATACGCGTATTATCGTTTTAGTAGCTTTCATTTTGATTTCTCCTTTTTAACTAACATTACAATGATGCGGCAGCTCTGGCATTGTGTTGGTGAATCATTTCGATCATTACTGCACAGACCTGCCGCACGGATTCTAATGTTAATTGCTGTGCGCCATATTTACCGCTCGTACCCCTGACGCAGGGAACATCTCAAACCCGTATTGGTCAGTACGGTCATAGGTTATCCCACCTCTCCTTCGTTCTGAAGAAGCCGCCCCCATTGCTTGAGTCTGTGGCTGGACGGAAGTATCATTGTAGGCTGCGTAGGTCATCGCGCTTGCATCACCATAACGCAAGTCAGGAGTGTATGTTTATCGCTCGTCCTAATTGGAGTCGTGGCGCATATCGAACCAATCGCTTACCCGCTTTTAGAAGATATTACGCAGCTAATGTATTTGAGATGCTGTGTATTCGATTTATGAGGTTTTGAATAAACCCCTCACCCTTATAGGAACGATAGAGGCACTTTTTAAGAGAACTTTTTTTCAACTTCATAAAAGTTCCGCATTTTAGACAAAGCGCGCATATGAAAATAATGCACTGTTTGTGGAGTATTACCCATGACAATAGATATATCTTTTAACTTCTTGTTTTCAAAATAGCGAAGATAAATCACTAGTCTTTCTTCGTTACTTAACATTGATAAAGCCTCAGGCAAACGACGCACGAGAATATTAAAGACAGCTTGTTCAGAAGCATCAACGCCCGAAGATAATAGTTCCAGATCCTCTCCAAAGGATATTTCCCTATTCTGTTTTTTCAATGCTTGTTTCTTTTCACGCCAGATAGATCTTCGATACTCAACCTCCCACGCTGTTAATTTCCTCTTTTTTATAGTTTGTCTTTTCGACACGATTCGATATTTTTTCATTAAAAAAAGTCCTTTCTATTTCAGAATTCTTGAAATAGAAAGAACCTATGGTGCTCTTATCGGGTAAAACAACACTCTCAATCAAACCACTCCTGTGAGCGGTACGCCAAGAGATCCAACACCTTAACACATAAATCTATAATGTGACGATAATCTGATATAGCCCGCTCTGCAATGTATCGAATAAATATGCCTGTATAATAAAAGGCAGAGCGCAAGAAATATGTCGAATCATGTTATGACTCATATCTTCGTGTCGAATAACTTATAATTATGCTAATTGTGAATAAATAATGTATATTGGTAACGATATTTCTGCATCTTTATTCATTTCTTGAGATGTTGTATAATTATTTTTAAATTCATGCAATACATTCGGAAATAATCCGTGTATATAGGTGAAGAGATCTCTACCAAATCATTGGGAGGTGCCGGAATGGACGATAAACAACTTGTTGAGCTTTATTGGGCGCGTGATGAACGCTCACTGAGCATAACTGCCGATAAATACGGCAAGTATCTGCACACAATCGCAATGAATATCCTTGAAGCAAACGAGGATGCCGAGGAAGCTGTGAACGATACATATCACGATGCATGGAACTCCATGCCCCCTCATCGTCCGTCTGTGCTTGCGACCTTTCTCGGAAAAATAACCCGCCACCTGTCAATAGACAAATGGCGGGCAAGGAATGCAGCCAAACGAGGTAACGGAGAAGCTGCACTTGTTCTTGGAGAGCTTGAGGGATGTGTTTCCGGCTCGGATAATGTAGCTGCATCGGTCGAGGCAAAGGAACTTGTAGGGTTCATCAACGCCTTTCTTGATTCTCTTGCTGAAACGGAGCGGAATGTTTTCCTCTGCCGATATTGGTACATGGACTCTATCGACTCCATAGCAAAGCAATTCGGCTATTCCCGGAGCAAAGTCACCTCTATGCTGTTCAGAATGCGAAATCGACTTAAAGAGCTTCTTGAAAAGGAGGGTTTGATATGAAAGCCACTGAACTGTTGGACGCCATCGGAGAGTCAAAGGACGAATATATCTTTGCGGCAAAGAATAATCAGAAGAAAAAGATTCCCGGCTGGGTCAAAGGCTTATCTGCCGCTGCCTGCCTTGTGCTTGTTGTAGGTGTGGGTGTTTTTGCGCTCAGTATGATGGGCGGTCGTGCCGGCGGAGGCGGCAATTCCAACGCAGGTCTTACCTATATGTCCTATGACGGCCCCGTTCTTCCGCTGACGCTGAAGGAAGAAAACGGCAATATAACCGCACAGCGCCATATTGATTTTGATTTTTCGTCCTACTATCCCCGCGAAGAGTTCTATGAGGATTCAAAGGGTGAAATGAAGCCATATATTCAATATGATGACGAAGCCATCGTCACCGACAGCTATGTGCTCACAAATAACAGCAGTGAGGATATAACGGCTACGGTCATATACCCATTCGTCGGCTCACTTCGTGACAAGGAATATAACCCTACGATCACCGTTGACGGAGCCGAGGTCACGCCGGAGATACACTACGGTCAGTATAGCGGTGGATTTACCGGTGCGCTGGGCGGCTCAGATAACGATGGCATGACAAGTCTCAATCTTGCTCCCTGTGATTCATTTGAGAGCTACAAGCAGCTTCTCGACAGCGATGATTATATGACAGCAGCCTTTGATGAATTTCCCACACTTGATCAACCCGTGACGGTCTACAAGATGAGCGACTATGTATATACCTCTGATACCGAAGCAACAAGTCCGACGCTCAATATGGAATTCTATATCGATCCCGACAAAACCACCGTGCTGACCTACGGCATAACCGGAGGCACATATAATTCTGAGGACGGATACTGCGCCCGTCAGAGCGGTGCTATCGAATATCGTCCCAACGCATCACCCAATCTCCGTGAGCCGGAAAACTCCTATGTTATCTTTGTCGGCGAGGATATTGACCGTTACACTCTTCAGGGATACAAGAACGGAGGCTGCAACAATGGCGAAGAGCTTGACGATCTCGGATGCACTGTCACACGCTACGAAACCACTCTCGGCGATGTGCTTTGGGAGCTGATCTGCGAAGAATGGGAGTACGATGATAAATCTGATGCACAGACACTCTTCAACTTGACTTCGGAGCTTATTGTCACCAGCGGCCCTCTCGGTGAACTGGTGCAAAGGTATGATGACGGTATGCTTGAAACTATGCTTTCCGAGGCAAGCTCTCATTCCCGCGTGATTTACCTTACTTTTGATGTGACCATTCCTACCGGTGAAAGCGTCAGTATCAGCGCTGTTTCCGTCAAGGAAGCAAGTATTGATTTCGTCGGCGACGATACCGAGCGCAACGGCTATGACATGGCGACACAGCTCGGCTCAAATCTCATATTTGCAGAGCAGACAGCATCTATCTCGGAATACAGCGAAATAGAGATAATCCGCCAGAACTTTGGATTTGACCTTTCGGCTGGTATAACCGAGGTCGAACTGGATATGACCGAGCCGCATTACTGGCTTGAGGTCAGAAAGATCCAGCAGGAACAGTAAAACAATACGGATAGCAGTGGTTTTAATCGCTGCTATCCGTAAAAAATAATTTTATATGTAGTTTTTGGTGTCAATTCCATAGTAATATAGTAGAGAGGAGTTGATGCCCAAATGGATGATGAAAAAATAATCTCGCTGTTCTTTGACCGTTCTGAACAAGCGATAAGTGAAGTTGATCTTAAGTACGGTAAGGTATGTCGCAAAATATCATTTAACATTTTAGGCGACCATCAGGACGCGGATGAGTGCGTTAATGATGCCTATCTTGGTGTCTGGAACGCTATTCCTCCCCAGCACCCAAAAAATGTTAGGGTCGAAAATAGTGCAGGTTAAAGGGCTTATGCCGCAAGGAAGCGGCAAAGCCGGGATACACCCAACGGCAGAGCCGTTGGGGGAAATGTGATATGGCATAACTTTCTCTACTGTTCAAAAATTTGTTATGCTTTGGAATAATTTTAGCAGGATAACCATGTAACAGAAAATCGGAGATATTCCATGGCTGTTATGGCCTAAAGAACATCTCCGATTTTGTGTTTTTTGTTTAGGTGTTCTGTGGAATTTTCATCCCCCTTATCCCCCCTGGTGAGTGCCATTATAACATGGGTGTTTTGGGATCGTCAAGGGAAATGTTACAAATTTATTACACTAAAACACTAAAAATACTACATACCTACTTTTCCTACCATTTGTGATATTAATTCAATATGTTCTCTAATTTTTACTTTATCTAAGTTATCAACCTTTTC
>JAZUPA010000001.1:0-31715 GCA_045604945.1 Acutalibacteraceae bacterium | reverse complement strand
GGACGGGAAACCCGTCCCCTGCAATTACATACAATCAGCATCCTTTTGGGAAGGTCAGGAACAAACAATTCTATAATCAAAAAACTTTCCGTTTTATAAAGCGGAAAGTTTTGCACCTTAATTATTCATTATTCATCAAATTAAAAAATCAAGCCGAGGATTCCCTTGCGGGAAAACTCGGCTTTAATCTTTATTTTACCTCAGGCAACAATTAGTTGTTATCAGAGGAAGCAGCGTAAGTAACCTTGGAGGGGTTGATCTTAACGCCGGGGCCCATGGTAGAAGCGATGACACAGGACTTGATGTACTGGCCCTTTGCTGCTGCGGGCTTTGCCTTGTTGATTGCGCCCATGAGGGTCTCGAGGTTCTCGACGAGCTTGTCAGCGCCGAAGGAAACCTTACCGATGGGGCAGTGGATGATGTTGGTCTTGTCAAGACGGTACTCGATCTTACCTGCCTTAGCTTCGGTGACAGCCTTAGCGATGTCGGGGGTAACAGTACCAGCCTTGGGGTTAGGCATAAGACCACGGGGACCGAGGATCTTACCGAGACGACCAACCATACCCATCATGTCGGGGGTGGTGATAAGAACGTCGAACTCCATCCAGTTCTCCTGCTGGATCTTCTGGAGGAACTCATCGGAACCTGCATACTCTGCGCCTGCAGCCTTAGCAGCCTCTACCTTGTCGTCCTTGCAGATAGCGAGAACGCGGACGGACTTACCGGTGCCGTTGGGCAGAACGATAGCGCCACGAACCTGCTGATCAGCGTGACGGCCGTCAACGCCGAGCTTTACATGGATCTCGACGGTCTCGTCGAACTTTGCGGAAGCGGTGTCGCAGACAGCCTTGCAAGCCTCTGCTACATCATAAAGGTTAGCTCTGTCGTACTTCTTCAGAGCGTCTGTATATTTCTTACCGTGTTTCATTTAATCAATTTCCTCCCAAATAGTGGTGATGGGTGAGCGTTACGCTCCCCGGGGCGGAACAAAGTCCTCCCACTTTTTCTTGGGGCAATTAGTCCTCTACGACTACGCCCATGCTGCGTGCGGTACCTGCGACCATGCTCATTGCTGTCTCAATTGAAGCAGCGTTGAGGTCGGGCATCTTGAGCTCTGCGATCTCTCTGACCTGTGCCTTGGTGATGGTAGCAACCTTGGTCTTGTTGGGAGCGCCGGAGCCGGAGTCGATTCCGCACTTTTTCTTGATAAGAACTGCAGCAGGCGGAGTCTTGGTGATGAAGGAGAAGGAGCGGTCTGCATAAACAGTGATAACGACGGGGATGATAAGACCTACATCGTTCTTGGTACGCTCGTTGAACTCCTTGGTGAACTGCATGATGTTGACGCCGTGCTGACCGAGAGCAGGACCAACGGGGGGAGCAGGAGTAGCCTTACCTGCGGGAATCTGAAGTTTGATATAACCTGTTACTTTCTGAGCCATTTGAAATTGCACCTCCAAAATTCGTGGTAGTTACGGAATCTCTGACGTCCAGAAATTCCTCCCACCTGAGCCTCTGACTATGCAGAGACGATGTACATTAGTCGAGCGCTACAACAGACTCGACGGGAAGTTCGACCGGGGTTTCGCGACCGAACATGCTGATGTTTACATTTACCAGACCCTTTGCGGAATCAAATCCGGTGACGGTGGCAAACATGCCTTCAAACATGCCGTCAACAACCTTGACGGAATCGCCGATCTCAAAGGGTACCTCAACCTCTGCAGAGCCGACGCCCATGCGTGCGACCTCTTCATCGGAGAGGGGAATAGGTTCGGAATCCGGACCTACGAAACCGGTGCAGCCTCTTATGTTGCGCACGAGATACCAGGTATCGTTGGTGCAGATCATCTTGACCAGGACATAGCCGGGGAAGATCTTGCGCTCAACTTCCTTTTTCTCGCCGTCCTTCAGCTCGGTTACGATCTCGGTAGGCACTCTGACCTCCTGGATCATGTGCTGAAGTCCGCGGTTTTCGACCAACTGCTCTATGCTGGTTGCAACCTTGTTCTCATAGCCTGAGAAGGTGTGGACAACATACCATAAAGCATCAGGTGAATAATCTCTGTTGTTTTCTGCCATTAGCTGCGCCTCCTTAACACAGAATGATGTACTGTCGGTACACTATTATGCGTTGGTATCGGAAACGGTGGGAATGTCAGTTTCGGAAACGGGGATGTCAGCAAGGGTAGCAGCGTAGCTTGCAAGAGCGGATGCTGCGGATGCTGAATCAATAGCTACATAGTTCTTGTAGCCGTCGATAACAACGCCGTCTGCGGTGATAACAACTATATCACTGTTGCTGGTAACGCCGCTGTATCTTACATAGTCGCTGTCGCTGAGGTAATCGGAAGCGGATACGGTGATGGAATCAAGACCGTAGTACTCGATCTTCTCATTGATCTCCTCAAGGTCGATGTCAGCACTGCTTACAATGCCGGGCTGGGTATCGCCGCTGTCAACCTTGAGAATAGCGTCACGTCCGAGGGTGAGAACACTGTCAACAGCCCAGATGAACAGACCTACGATAACGACTACCGCGACGGTAACGAGAGAATTTTTGATTACTTCCGGGAAAGTGGGCCAGGAAATCTTCTTCAGCTCACTTCTGTACTCGCGGAAGAACTTGGAAATCTTTTTGCCAAGGCCTTCTTTCTTGTCCTTGGAGACTTCCTTCTTTTCGAGATTCTTGTTGTCTGCCATTTTGTTTGCCCCCTTATTTGCTTTCCTTGTGCAGGGTGCGCTTTCTGCAGAACTTGCAATACTTCCGCATTTCAAGCCTGTCGGGGTTGTACTTCTTGTTCTTGTTGGTTACATAGTTGCGCTGCTTGCACTCCGTGCAGGCCATGGTGATTTTAACTCGCACTTAACGGCACCTCCTGATTATACCGCATTTCGCGGCATTTTTAGCCTCCCTCGCTGTGAATTTGAGGGCAACACAAAAAAAGCCCTCTGCGAGGTAGTAAGAGTATAGCACAACCCATCCCCTGTAGTCAAGCTATTTTTTCGGCTTTTTTCTGCGGTTTCGGGAGCTTTCCCACAGGTTGTGCAGGCAGCGGTCAGGCAGGTCTAAATGTTGGGGAATTTCATATTCTGATTAAAAAAATTACGGTAAAAAATCGGTACATACATTATAATATTGCGGCAGTCTCTATAATATTGCGGCAGTCTCTCCCTCAGCCAGCGAGGGGGTCTGAAAAGAACATGCGCTATCCCTCATCAAAGGGAATTCCAAAAGGGAATTCGGTGCAAGCCGGTGTGAGATGATGGAGTAATCCATGCCGTCGAGGTGAAGGATTTCAAGGACAAAACAGCTGCACACGGCATGGATGGTGACCCTTTTGGTCGTTTAGGGAGAGGGTTTTTTAAGGGAGAGGGGTGATCGTTGTCTTCATCTGCGATGAAGCCTTACCCTCTCCCTTAAGTGTGTTCTTTGGTTCATTTCTTGAACAGGCAAGAAATGAACAATAACATTCACTTCATGAATGTTATTACAAAATACAAGTCCGCAAACAGCTTTCCCTCATCGATGGAGCCTTTCAATGCACCTGCGGCTTCAGCCGTCTCTTCTTGACTATATATGATTATTGCAGTATTATAGTCGTATAAAAGCACAAAATAACCTGAGAAAAGGAGTGTTCTATATGGAAATCAAATTTCGCAGAGTGCTTGCGGTTATGATGTCTGCATTTATCCTTCTGGGCGTATTTGCAGGCTGCGATGCTCAGCAGACCGCAAATACCCTCAATGCAATGTTCGACGCACTCTACGTCACCCCCACCGACGCGGAAAACGAAGTCGAGCAGCTGATTCCCGACACCGAGAATCTTCCCGAATCGGGAATTACCCTCAATGAGCTGATGGCTGACCTCAACGAGCAGCGTAAAAATGACGTGCGCACCGTAATCAGCGATTCTTCCGTCTATCTGCCCGACTACGAATCGGATGAATTCCAGGCAATTGAATTCTCCGAGGAGGAGATTGAGCTTCTCACCTCCCCCAACTACGAGGCAGATACATTTCTTGACTACTTCCAGGCGGAAAACGACGTTGATTACCTCTTCCGTCTGCTGAAGACCTCCTACGCTCCCTACGAATATTTCGGCGGCGACGAGGTGTTCAACGAGGCCAAGGCTGCCATCCTCAGCGACCTTGCAGAAATGCGCAGCATCAGCGGCTATGAGCTGGTGGATATTATTATGGAACACCTCAGCTTTGTGACCGATTCCCATTTTGCTCTGGACTATTCAGGTCTTGAGTTTGCTGAGGAGCTGTACTATTACGACGAAAACCAGAGAGAGTACCGCGTTGACGACAAGGGCTACTTCCTTGTTGATGAAGGTGTGAAATACTATGTTGACAAGGAATATGAGCAGTATCTCCACCTGACCGTCGGCGATACAGGGGAGCTGGTCTACGGCTTCATCACCCTCTGCGAGCAGGATATGGAGCATACTCTCCCCCGCAATATTCCTCACCATGGGGAAAACGGCAAGGATATCATAATTATCCTCGGCTGGAAAACCGACAGATACAACTACTCCTTCGAGCTTACCTGGGAGGATGAGGTTGACGGCATCCCCCTGACGGGCATCGGCTCAATGGCTATTGACGATGACCTCTGCATCGAGGAGATGAACGACTTTGTAAACCGCGCAAAGGAGCTGCGCGAGGAGGATGTATTCATTCTCGACCTGCGCGGCAACATGGGCGGACTTTCCACCATCAGCTTCATGTGGCTCTACAACCTCACAGGGGGCTGCGAGGTTGAGGGCGAGTACAGCATGGTCTATTATATGAGCATGCTCAACGACTTTGTCACCCAGGGTAACAACGAGGAAGCTATCGAAGGTCTGCTGAAGTTTGACTTCTTCGAGGAAAATCCCGACCTTCGTGAGGAGCTTCTCAGCGAAGAAGAGGAGGATGTCTACGGCGAGGGCTATGTGTATGACACCGCCGACAGCTGGAATGAGTACGACGGCACTGTCATAGTTCTTTGCGACAAGGCGGTTTCCTCCGCAGGAGAGATGTTCATCCTCGAGCTGATGGATGTTGAAAACGTTGTCGTTTTCGGCACAAACAGCAACGGCTGCCTTATCTCCGGCGGCACCAACTATTATGTGGATGTATATCTGCCCAATTCAGGCATTTCCGTTTACTACAGCACAGTGCTTATTCTCACCGACGACTCCCGGCGATTCGACGCCCGCGGCGTACAGCCCGACGTTGTTATCTGCGGCGAGGATGAAGCCGAGGCTGCTGCAAGATGCTGGAACTACTATAACTGACCATCAGAAAGCAGGTCTTCCCGAAAAGGGAAAGACCTGCTTTCTTTATGGAATGAATAATTAAGGTTATATTGATTATAGAATGTTTCCTCATTCTTAACACGGATTTAACCTTGAGTCCATTTATTTAACCGAGATTTTACTTGAGTGGTTTTCCATGAAATGTTATAATCAAAGTGATAAAAAGGGAATAACAGAAGTATAAAACATCCCATTTCTGAAAGGAATGATACCATGGAGCTGTCATATTACATCTCTCAGATGATGCAGTATCCTGCCCTCATCATCACCACTGTTCTGGTTCTTGCGGTCATTCTGGTCAACGGATGGACTGATGCCCCCAACGCCATCGCAACCTGCGTTTCCACAAGGGCTATGAAGCCCGGCGCAGCGATCCTCATGGCTGCGGTTTTCAATCTGCTGGGCGTTGTGATCATGACAATGGTAAACCAGAAGGTCGCATCGACAATTTTCAAAATGGTAAACTTCGACGGTGATACCGAAAAGGCTCTCATTGCCCTGTGCGCTGCCCTTGTTGCAATCGTTGTATGGGCAACAGCCGCATGGTGGTTCGGAATACCCACCAGTGAAAGCCATGCTCTCATCGCAGGTCTTTCAGGCGCTGCAATCGCTCTGAACAACAGCATCGACGGCATCAACGGCGGCGAGTGGATAAAGGTCATTTACGGACTGGGACTTTCCACCTTCCTGGGCTTTGCTATGGGCTGGATCACTGTCAAGATAGTTGAAATTACCTGCCGCAGAGCAAACAAGCTCAAGACGGACAGCTTCTTCAGAAAGGGTCAGATAGGCGGCGCTGCCGCCATGGCGTTCATGCACGGCGCTCAGGACGGTCAGAAGTTCATCGGTGTATTCCTGCTCGGTATGTTCCTCGTTCAGGGACAGTCTGCCACAGGTGATATGGAAGTTCCCCTCTGGCTTATGATTCTCTGCGCGGGCATTATGGGACTTGGCACCTCCATCGGCGGCTACAAGATCATCAAATCCGTCGGTATGGACATGGTTAAGCTTGAGACCTATCAGGGCTTCTCCGCTGACCTTGCCGCCGCAGGCTGCCTGCTTATTTCAAGCGTCACAGGTATCCCTGTTTCCACCACCCACACCAAGACCACCGCAATCATGGGCGTCGGCGCAGCAAGAAGCGTAAAGCGCGTCAACTGGAGCGTCGTCAAGGAAATGGTGCTTACATGGGTGCTCACCTTCCCCGGCTGCGGTCTTCTGGGATTCGGCATGGCAAAGCTGTTTATGTTAATATTTTAAGTGAATATTACTCATTGTATATAGGAGGAATCGAAAATGGCAAAGAAAGAAACCTACAATTACTTCAAATTCTTCACCGAGATGGCAGAGTGCGCAGAGAATGCAGCGGATTATCTGAAGAAGAGCTTCGCTAACTATGAAAGCGAGGACATTAAGGTAATGCTCGAAAAGATGCACGAAATCGAGCACAGCGCTGACCTTAAAAAGCACGAGATGAGCGAAAAGCTCCTTCGCGAATTTCTGCCCCCCATCGACCGCGACGACATCATGGAGCTGTCCGCAGCTCTTGACCAGGTGGTTGACGGCATCGAGGATGTTGTTCTCAGACTTTACATGTTCGATATCCGCTCCCTGCGTGATGAGGCAAAGCAGATTGCAGACATCGTTGTCTCCCTCTGCGATAACCTCACCGTACTTCTCGGCAGCTTTGAAGGCTTCAAGAAGAAGCTCCCCGAGCTGAAGGAGCAGATTATTGCAATCAACAACCTTGAGGAGCAGGCTGATAAGATTTATATTGAAGCAATGCACACCCTCTATACAGGCACCGCATCCGCCGCTGAGCTCTGCGCATGGAAGGAGATCTACGATTTCCTCGAGCGCTGCTGCGACCGCTGCGAGCACGTTGCCGACGCTGTTGAGACCGTTATTCTCAAGAATTCCTGATAATAAAAGCCACCGTCCTGCGGTGGCTTTTATTTAATGAATGATGAATGATGAAAAATGAATAATTAAGGTTTCCGCATATCTCCCGGGAGAAAATCTTTACCACCTCATCAGTCTCATTTCATTCGACAGCTTCTCCTCAGGGAGAAGCCTTGGGACAGTATTTGATATTTCCATATATTTTTAGTATCATGAATCAAAAATATCAGAAGAGGATTAAAATAAAAAATTCTTTTCCATATGAGCAAAAAAGGATTTCTGATGTGTTATATTATTGAAAGACCCCATATGAGGAGGATATTATGAAAAACTTTATCAGATTAATCAGTGTTGTTCTTATGCTTTCCATGCTGCTCTGCGGCTGCTCGGAGCCTGCGGAAAAAACCGACCACGATGTATGTCTCGGCATACTCAACAGCTTCATTGACGCTCATAAAAGCTCCGATACGGAAACTGCATCGTCCTTTTTCAGCCCCGAACTTGTAAGCGGATATATTTCATTCACGAGAATGCCTGAGGACGAGGCAAAAACCTGTTTACTGGGTAATTGCACCGATCATTTCCCGGGTCAGGTCACCGATTTTACTCTTGTTGCAGAAGCAGAGGCAGACGATGTCGCTTCCAACAAGAACGTGACCTTCTTTGACAAGGAGCTTGAGCAGCAGGTAATCGACAGCTGGCCTGACGGCATCATGGGCTACTACTGCGACAAGTATGGAGTTCTTTCCATCCTCTTCGGCAGTCTGGAAACATCCTACGGCTATACACCGGAAAAACTCTTTGTTATTACCGCTGATGTCAATTTCGACGATGGCTCCTCACAGCCTCTGGACTTCATTTTCGAATCCTGTGATGGCAAATGGTATCTGTGGAGCGTCTGGGAGTCCAAATAACTCTGCTTTTTCTGCCGCAATACAAACCAAAAGCCCACACTTTCGTGTGGGCTTTTGGTTTTTCATTATGTTTTTCCTCTTACTCCGCGCCCTCTGCTGTCTCAGCAGTCTCCTCTGCAGCATACTGCTCTGCCATGAGAATACGGGTCTGCTCCTCGATAGCTTCGGTATCGGGACATTCAAAACTGATTATATCCATCAGGTCGCGGCGGAATTCATTTGCCATATCACTTTCAAACACACAGTCGGGCTGCGGTGCAGGAATCATGCAGACGGGATTGCCTTCGCTGTCATGGAAAGCCAGCATGTAATAGCCTGCGTATTCATCGGAAGGCTCGTCGCCGTTGAGGGGCTTTCCGTCAAGACTGCACAGCAGACTTGCAGGTCTCAGTCCGCTTTCGTAAAGATACTGTGCATCGAGGTCGGTGTAGTACAGATGGTCAAAATCCATATGCTCCTCGATTGTCTCAAGAAGCTTGCCTACTCTCCAGTCTGAAAAATTATATGTCTCGGTGCAGTATGTCCTGATTTCGCCGCTCGGAAGCGCTTCGGTGGTGTAAACCTCCAGTGTGCCGTCGGCGCGGATGGTGTAGTTTACATCAAACCAGGGCTCATAGTTTTCTCCCATAAGCTCCCAGGTTTCTTCGGATATGGGCGCGCACATATAGGAGATTATGGTATGCTCAAAGGATATTCCCAGCTCTTCCATTCTGACCTCGTTTGTTATTTTGTGAATGGACTCGTCGGTATCATCTATGAGGTCTGTGTATTTTTCGTATGGCATCAGACCGAATATCTTCTGAAAAACTGCATCGTACTGCTCGTTTATCTGAGGATTGATGCCGCCGCACCGATGCACAGCGTTGCCGTTTTCATCAAAGAGATAAAGCTGATGCTCAATGGCAAAGCTTTCCTCCTCAGGAATAATCTCATTGATAGTCACTATTTCGTTGTCGCGGATAGCCTTGATAATTCTCTGCTTACTTGCCTCGTCAACGACGAAATTCTTCTGCTCGATTACGTCTATCTTTACCCCATCGTAATCGTAGTTGCCTGTGTAAACCTCAAAACGGTTGTCACCGTAGAGGGTATATACAATGGTATATCTGCCGCAGCAGAAGCCGTATTTCGGGGACAGCTCAAGCCTGAAAACAATGTTGTCGTAGGATACTCCCAATTCTTCTTCAAGCTTCTCAGCCCTGCTCTTTTTCTCACAGGCGGCAAAGATGCCGAATACGCTGACAATGCACAGAATCAGTGCAACGATTTTTAAACCTTTCTTCATTTTCCTAATACTCCCTTTTTAAAATACTCCGAATTTACTTCGTATTTATAAATTAACATATTATTAACAATTTGTCAATCCTTTTTTAATATTTTTCCGTCTCTTTGCAGATATATATATCAAACCCCCGTTTCAGGGCTTTTGAAATTCCCCCGGGCAGCAAAAAGGACCGCTTCTGCGGTCCTTTAAATTTCGATATCAGCCTGCGTTCTGAGCAGAACGCTCCTTCTTTTCCGTCTCGGCAGAAGCTACAATATCCGCCAGCTGCTCGCCGAGAGTACCCACAAGGTCGAGGTCGCACTCTGTATCGCGGCGGGTGTGGATATTGGGGATATACAGCGGTCCGATGGTGGAGCGCTTCATTCTGGCAAGCATAACGCCGCCCTTGAAGGATGCATGGTCGCTCATGTAGATCATCAGGCTGCGCTTGCGTATCACCTTAACACCCCTGAGGGCGAATTCCTGCTTGAGATACTTTGATGCCTTGTTTTTGTAGTTTGTGGCGGCTGCAATCAGCTTGTCCCCCACGCCGATGCAGTCGAGGTTGATAAGCAGCGAGCGGGTAACATCGTAGCCCCCTGCCTTGAGCCAGGCGGAATACTTTGCAGAGCCCAGCAGACCCCATTCCTCGTTATCGAAGAAGACGAAGCAGCACTTGTCCTTCAGCTCGGGGTTCTGTGAAATGATCTCCGCAATGGCGATAAGTCCCAGCACACCGCTGGTATTGTCGTTGCGGTTGTTTTTGTTTTTTACGAACATAGGCACAAAGACCAGCAGAACGACAAGGGACATCATGAGGATGTAGGACAGAATCGGCAGGAAGAAAAGCAGGGCATTATCGCTGTTTCTGAAGAGATAATCGGAAAGCTTTTTCGAGCCGTAGCCGAAAGCCACAAAGAACGCCGCCATCAGCAGCATATAGACAATATTCGCACCTGTCTGACCGAGAAAACGGGAGGCAAAGAGCAGGAAGCCCGTTTTGCCGGGGGTATCGTAATGGGCGGTGAAAATATAGGGCGCATCGGGGCGGCCAACAACGAAGTTGTGGCTCTTGCCCAGTCCCTTGTGCTTGAGGGTCCTCATACCGGCGCTGTCGTAGCCCAGGTCGCGGAATTTCTCTCTGAGCATAAGCAGCATCTTATTCTTTTCACGTCTGTTGAAGCGGGTGGGACATTCCTCAAACATTCTCTGAGCGAATTCTTTATCCATCTTTTACATCTCCCTCGATGTATTATTCATGCGGAAATTGCCGCACAGGGATTTTATCTGTACCTTCTGACCTTTCTTCTGCTTCTGCTGCCGCTGCCCTTGCCAAGAGCCAGCGCCCAGACGATATATCCGATTATACCCACAATGGCAATAACCAGAAGCACTCTGAAAACGGTGGAAGAAACAATATTGTCAGCGATGCTCAGCAGGTAGAGCACATCGCTGCGCTCGATGGATTCACTGGCAACGAGATTTACACTTCCTATCTCCTCACCTGCGAAATTGAGCTTCATCACCGCAATTACATCTCCCTTTCTGACAGGGGCTGTCACCCTTATACTGCCGTCCTCAGCGGTATACTGCGGCAGCGGTTCGTAGCTTTTCATTACCGCCGTACCGGTTATTGTCGACGGCAGCAGCGTTGTAAAGCTCTGGTCCGGTATCAGCGTCAGCTCGTCCTGATTCCACGCAAGCTCCAGGTCTACCGTCTGCACCACGGTATTCGCCGCCACGACCTCCTTCAATGACAGGTGATTGAAGCACCAGTCAAAAAGCTCTCTTGCGGATATGAACGCCGCATTGAATCGCACTCCCTTCTCCTCATTTATCATGGGAGCGCCCATACAGACGCAGATATAGTTATATCCGCTCTTTGTTGCGTAGCCCACAAAGCAGTTGCCCGCCTTGCTGGTACGTCCTGTCTTGATTCCCTTGCAGTAGGTATAATAATAGGTAGAGGAGTAGTTTACGTTCATCAGATGGTTTGTATTGTAAACATATCTGCCCTCGTTCTTGTTTGTAGCCTCGATCCAGTGGGCGGTGGAGCTTACGATGGAAGCAAACACGGGATGCTCCATAGCCTTGGATGCGATAAGGGACAGGTCATAGGCGCAGGAATAATGATCCTCGTTGTGCAGACCGTGAGGGTTGACGAAGTTTGTGTTTACGCATCCCAGCTGATGTGCGCGCTCATTCATTAGCGCAACAAACAGTTCCTTGTCTCCGCCGCCGATATAGTATGCTATACCCAGTGCAGCATCGTTGCCTGAGGGGAGCATGAGACCGTAAAGCAGATCCAGCATAGAAATTCGCTCGTTGGGCTTGAAGCCTGCCTTGGTGGAGTCGGTGCCTCTGAGCTCCTCCTCAATGCGGTCATCAAAGGTTATCATTGTATCCATATCGGGGCAAAGCTCAATAGCCAGCAGTGCTGTCATTATCTTGGTGGTTGACGCAGGATACATCTTGTCGTAGGCGTTCTTTTCGTAGACTGTGACCCCTGTGTCGGTATTGACCATGAATATGGAGCCGCACTGCTCAAGGTAAACGTTGTTTTCCTCAAGGTCAATACTGAATGCCGCCTTCGCTTCGGCGGGGGGCATTACTATCATGGATGCTGCGGCAATCAGAAGTGCCAGAAGGACACATATAATTCTCTTTTTCATATTTCCTGCGCTCCTAACGGTTTTATTTTTTTTATTTTCCGGCTGCGGCGAATACGGAAAATCCGCCGCAGAGATTATTTCAAAGCCTATATAATTACAGTTTATCATAAATTTCGCCGTAAATAAAGACCTTATGTTGTAATCCTCAAAAAAAAGGTATATAATTATATAAATATCATTAAAAGTCAGACGGGGAGGTCTGCAGCTTGATTTTTGTAACAGGTGATACCCACGGCAGCCTTGAGCGCTTTGAGGATAAAAAGCAGATGA
Organism: Acutalibacteraceae bacterium; assembly: GCA_045604945.1. GTDB lineage: Bacteria > Bacillota > Clostridia > Oscillospirales > Acutalibacteraceae > JAISGQ01. The sequence continues at coordinate 19,384 of JAZUPA010000001.1, read as the reverse complement.
GCGTGCTTATGCGCGGCGATTATCTTATAATATGCGGTGATTTCGGATTTATCTGGGACGGCGGCAGAAGAGAGGAGCGTATGCTCAACACCCTTGCAAAGCAGCGCTATACCATTCTTTTTGTTGACGGCTGTCACGAAAACTACGACAGACTTTATCAGTACCCCATCCGCGAATGGAACGGCGGTAAGGTGCGTTTTATCAGACCCAATGTCATCCATCTCTGCCGCGGACAGGTTTTCACCATCGAAAACCGCACCATCTTTACAATGGGCGGCGGCGTCAGTGCCGACTACGAGATGCGTCAGCTCCGCGGTACGCGCTGGTGGCCTGAGGAGACCCCCTCAACCGAGGAAATGCGCGAGGCGGTCAACAATCTCTACAAGCACAATCTTATGGTGGATTTCATCATCACCCATGAGTGTCCCACCCATGTAAAGAGCCTGCTTGTGACCGACATGATCGATATTGCAAACTCCGCGACCCTTTTCTTCGATGAGCTTGCAAAGCAGGTTCAGTACAAGCACTGGTTCTTCGGCTTCACCCATAAGGACAAGCATATTTCGGGACTGCATACCGCTGTCTTCAACAATGTGCTTCCCCTTGAAAAACCCACAAAGGTGTGGTAAGGAGCATCTGCGGTTTTTCTGCTCCAATTGAGTTGAAAGGAATGATTATGTGGAAAACAAGTCAGCGGTAAGCAAATTTGTCAGCCGTCAGACTGCCCGAATGATGGCAAACACAAAAAAGGTGAGAATATTTCTTGTTATCGGTGCGGTGCTGGGAATCGTATCTATGTTTTTTGCACTGTCCGCAGTTGACAAGCGGGTAAATCCCCGCAATGTCAGCCCCTCACCTTCAGTGGGCAGCCATATATCCCCTGCCCCTGAGGCGGAAATTATTGTGGAGGGGGATTTTACCTTCTCCCTTGAAAACAGAATTCTCACCCTCGTTTCATATAACGGCAGCTCAAGCGTTGTTGAAATTCCCATGTTCATCGAGGGCTGCGCTGTAAGATATATCGGGGACAATGCCTTCAAGGGCAACCGCAGTATTGCCAGCGTCACTATCCCCAATTCCGTCTGCTCCATCGGCAGCAACGCTTTCAGCGGCTGCTCAAATCTTATTGATGTTACAATGCCTTTAAGTCTCAACACCATCGGCTCTGCTGCCTTTGCAAACTGCAAGATGCTGAAGGCCATAATCATTCCCTCAAACTTCACCGAGGGCAGCAGCAATGCTTTCAGAGGCTGCGCAAAGGATTTCACTCTTTACGTTTTCAGCGGCAGCACAGGAGAAAGCTATGCAAAAAACAACGGCTATGCCTATGATTATGCAGCAGAGGAGCTTATCGGCTGATTGCACTTTACATAATCACTGTTTTGTGTTAGTATATACTGCAGTATTGAAGGGGAGGCTTCATCATGTCATTTTCTGACAGAGACCTTCGGGAAACCACCGTTTCGCGAAGGGATGTTTTCAGCGGATATATATTCAGAGTTCATGTGGACGATATAGAGCTGCCCAACGGCTCTGCATCGGTGCGCGAGGTCGTTGACCACAACGGCGGAGTGTGTGTTGCGGCTTTCAACGATAAGGGCGAAGTTGCCATTGTGCGCCAGTTCCGTTACGCCTACGGGGAGACCCTCCCCGAGCTGCCTGCAGGCAAGCTTGAAAAGGGCGAGAACCCTGACGAGGCTATCCGCCGCGAGCTTTCCGAGGAGGTCGGCGCGGAGGGTGAAAACTGGAAGAGCATGGGGCTTTTCTACCCCACTCCCGGCTACGTCAATGAAATCATCCGCCTTTATTCCTGCGATATCTGCGCCATGGGCGAGCAGCACCCTGACGAGGATGAATTTCTCAATCTGGAATTCATTTCCCTTCAGAAGGCTGTGGAGCTTGTCATGAGCGGCGAAATAAGGGACGGAAAGTCCCAGGCGCTTATTCTCAAATGCGCAATTGATCGCGGACTTTACACTGATAGTTCTTCGGGGAGGTAAATATGGCAAATAAAAAGAGAAAAAAGAAGAGCAGCTATAATGAGGGCGGCTTCGATATGAAGTCCCTGGCTGCGCTTATCGTTATAATCGTCGGCGTTGCACTGATAATCGTGCTTGTAAAGTCGGCAGAGGGTAAGAATCAGGAAAGTATTTCCGGAGGTCAGCCCCAGTCATCAACAAACGACAGCTACGACCAGAATAACAGCTATGCAGGCGATTCCACCACTGTCAGCAGCGGCACAGGTGAAGAAGAAACAACCACAGCTTCCACCACCTCATTCAAGGTTTCTGTCAATGCTGAAGGCACCTACAACCGCACCAATATCGAAAGTGCCAACGCCGCAAAGCTGAAGGTTTCCCATCAGGACAGCGAGGGCTTTGATTTTTCCCTTTCACTGCCCGATAACAACTACGCAGGCTATGCCATGTTTGTAGGTCCCACCACCGCCGAGTGGACTTACGACGGCAGCACAATGAAGCTTGAGTGTGCTGAGGGCAGCATCACTGTCACAGGCTTCGGCTCTGCAAACGGAAAATATATCACAGGCGAGCCTACCTATACCGATGAGCCTGAATCGGACTACGATGCAGCCATCGTCTCCTCCTCCGCTACCCTCTCCACCCTTTCAGGGCTTATGAGCAGCGAGGACTACTCCCTCTTTAAGCTGATCCTTTCCGATGGCAGCTATATGGGCATCTCCCAGAGCAGCTCCGAATATCAGACCGATAAGAACGGCGTGGGAGTCATGGTGGACAAGCAGACAGGCATGATGAAGTATCAGTACGAGCTTAAATATGAAGGCAGATGCATGATACTCTGCTCTGCAGACGGAGCGGTCTGCATCGGCATATATAATGAAAATGACGATACGGGCGAGCTTCGCTACTATGCAAGCACCTCCGCACTGCGCTCGGATATCCCCGACTGCATAAGAAACTATGCAGTAGCTTACAGTCTTGACCTTGTTACGGGCTGATTTTCTTGTTAAGGAGCTGGTATAAATGAGTACCTTCGGACTTATTGCCACTATAGTGTCCCTTGTGTGCATGGGCGGCTCGATTATGCTGTACTATGCCGACAGTCACAGAGTAAAGCTTGCAAGATTTCTTATGTTCTGGCTTTATATGGTGATTTTCGCTGAGTTCATTCTCGCGATTTTTGAATTCCCCGCCGTTATCTTTGACGGCATAATATTCATCAGCATGGGTATGGAGAATATTGCCAATATCATGATAATCATTGTGCTGGTAATCTTCGCCTTCGGTCTTTTCTTCCTCATTCCCAAAATAAAGTGGAAGATTTTCCTTCGCACCACCCCAATAAAGCTGATTCTCTGCGGTGTACTTATTCTTGGACTGCTGATCTATACCGAGGCTTACAACGGCAAGTATTCCTTTGAAAATTCCGAGGATTACTACTCGGTAAAGCAGATGTATGAGAAGTATGACGAGGGCTTCTGGCCTGTGAAGCTCATCGAGACCGATGAAGCTGAGGCTGACGGCACAAAGCGCATCTCTGTCTATCCCTTCGATGCAACCACTGCCAACGGCAAGCAGCCCATCGCCTACAAGGTCACCATCTTCCGCCGCTTTGAAAACGGCGACTATGTGCTTTACTACTATCCCTTTACCTACAAGACCTATGTTGAGGGAATTGCCTATTCAATGGACGAGTATATCGAGCCTGAGACCGATGAGGTATCAGATTCCGATGTATCCGGCTCTGACCTGTCGGGCAGCGATATCACTCCGACGGATGCTGAGGCAGCAGAATAATGAATATTGGAGCGATGAATATGAAAAAAACCGTTGCTGCAGCTCTTCTGGCTGTACTTATGCTTTTGCTCTGCGCATGCTCAGTCCCCGATTCTTCCTACGATAAGGAGGACAGCGGCGACGGCATTGTCATCACTGATGATGCAGAAATTGATGACGGCTGGACGACCCACACTCAGGGAAAGATCTCCATTTCCTATCCCGAGGATGATTATAAGAATGTCAGCGTCACCACTACAGTCGGCGGCAATGAATATACCGCCAGTTTCCATATAAAACTGAAGAACGGCGATTCCAATATAAATATCCTCGACGGCGTGGGAGCTGATATCACTCCGAAAGACCTTGATGAAGGCGGATATCTCGACCTTGTTATCAATAGTTCCACTTCCCTGCTTGAGGAAAGCTATGAAAACGGTCTCGGCGTTGAATGCACAGCCACATCACATTCAGCCTTTTCCGAAACAAGAGCCTTCGGCAACGGCAAGTGCTTCTGTATCGGCTACGCAGTGGATATAGAGATTCCTGCTTACGACACGGTCCTTTACATTGATTATTATCAGGTTGTTTATTACGATAAGGAAGTAAGCTATACCGTAACCTTCACCCACTTCATCGACGATGATTCCACTGCAAAGGAATTCTTCGGTGATATTATTGATACTCTGTATATAAAATAACTGATGTTGTCTCAGACAGGGCAGTCCGAAAGGACTGCCCTGTTCTTATGCTTGCAAAAGCCTTCACTTTCAGATATAATCTGCTGTGACTTGATTTTATTTAAGAGGTTATTTATGGATAGAAAAAACAACCTTAAAGGTACGCTGATACTGGGTATCGCCACAATAATATGGGGGCTTGCCTTTGTTGCCCAGAGTGATGCGGCAGACCTTGTTCCGCCCTTCGCCTTCAATGCATCGCGCTCTCTTATTGCGGCTGCATTTCTGGCGGCAATACGCCCTTTTTTCAACAAAAAGGAAAAGGTTCCATTCTTTCCGAAGGATAGAAAAGAGAATAGTATATTTCTATTTTCTACCATTATTTGCGGTATTCTCATAGCTATATCCGTAAATTTTCAGCAGTTCGGGCTTGCACTTTATCCCGACGGAGTTGCAAAGGAAGCCCGCGGCGGCTTTATTACCGCCCTGTATGTGATACTGGTGCCGCTGCTGTCTGCATTTCTGGGAAAGCGCATTCGAGCAGTTGTGTGGGTAGGTGTCGTTATCGCCACGGCGGGGGTATATCTCCTGTGCATGACCGACGGGCTGTCGGGAATCTATATCGGCGATATTCTGATTTTCTGCTGTGCAATCTCCTTTGCTCTGCATATTCTGATTGTTGACCGAGTCGTTGACCGAATCGACAGCATCCGCCTTTGCTGCATGCAGTCTCTGGTATGCGGAATTATTTCGGCGGTGCTTTCGCTGATATTTGAAACTGTAATTCTTTCAAATGTTATCTCCGCTCTGCCTCAGATTCTGTATGTCGGCATCATGTCCAGCGGCATCGCCTACACACTGCAGATAGTCGGTCAGAAGTACGCAGAGGCGACCGTTGCCACCATCACCATGAGCTTTGAAAGCGTTGCGGCGGCGGTGGGCGGCTGGCTGATTGCGGGGAATACCCTTTCAGGCGCCGAGCTTATCGGTTGTGTCCTGGTCTTTGGGGCGATAATTATTTCCCAGCTGCCCCCTTTGAAAAAAGCTGAACAATGAAAAATGGAGGCTTTCGCCTCCATTTCATACTGTCAAAAAACTGAATATTTATAGGAATTAAACAATGACAAAAGTTTCGTCCACCTTTTCAAAGGTGGTGGGATTTTCAAGGGCTACGCCCTTGAATCGCCCTCCGCAGAGGGCGAAAATGGCTCTTTTGCACCGCAAAAACCGCAGGAGGGCAGTAAAACAGTCCAGTGGACTGTTTTACGCTGGGAACCCTCGGCGGGGGTTATATTTCCCTTTGGGAAATTAATAGTTCATCCTACGGATGAACATATTCCCGGTAATTATCCGCAAGGATAATTCATATTTGTATAAATATTGTTGGAAGTTTTGCTTTTTTCAACAAGCTGAATGGAGGCTTTCGCCTCCATTTTTTTATAATGATGATATCAAACTTATTACTGTCGCCGCCACACCTGCGATGATTCCGATTATTGCAACAATATAGAAGAAATTTACTCTCTTTTCTATTTTGCCGACTTTTTTCATCGTCCACATCATATAAATGAGCTTCTTTTTTTCATCAGAGAATCCTGAGCTGAAAACTCTTTCAGCATCAGGCTCATTTGCTATGATTTCGTATGTGTCATTGAAATTATAGGAGCGCGAAATTCTGCTGAGACAATTGCTGCACTCTGTTTCAACTTCTCCGACAACACTTACCTCATTACCGCAGATGGGACATTTGATTTTTTCTGCACTATTTGTCACTTTATCTCCCTCTGCTAATCCTCGTCGTCCTCGTCATCAAGCAGGGCGTCCAGTCTGCTTGTAAGGCTGCTGCTTGCGACAGGCTCATCATTGCCGAAGGCTCGTTTGTATGCACTTTCTGCATCCTCAGAATCGGACTTTTCCTCGGGCTTTTCTTCTGTTTCTGCATCCTCATCAACTACCTCAATAGCGATGTCTGCCTGACATTCCTCGCAGGTGATGAGTATTGTTCCGTCATCCTCAAGCTCGTCTTCGTCATATTTTATATCGGCGCCGCAGTAGGGACATTCTATTACGGAAAGTTCCTTTTCTTCGGGTTTCTCTTCGGGCTCTTCCTCGGGAGCAGGCTCTTCAGCTTCGGTTTCTTCAACTTCCTCGGATTCGCTCTCCTCGGGTTTTTCCTCAAGGGCAGGCTCCTCCTCAGAATTTTCCTCCTCTTCCCCGCTTTCAGACTCGCTTTTTTCAATCAGCACAAGGTTTTCTTCCTTTTCTTCAACCTCGACCTCTTCGGGGACATCGGCTGTTTCGGGCTGGGGCTCCGCTTCAGGCTCTGAGGATGCTTCCGCTTCCTCATCAAAATCATCGTCAAAGTCAATCTCCTCGATGACCTCATTGAGGGTCATGCGCTCTGCATTTTTATTGAGTTTTCGGGAAATTGCCCCCACTATATTTGTCAGCTCGATAAGGGTATTCTTCTGAGCTTCCGCCATCTTGCTTATCTTGGAAAGCAGCTTTGCAAAGACCTCTGCATTGTCTGCCTCGATGCTCTTGTCCTTATTGTAGATGGTGATTATCTCATTGCACTGCTCAATCTGATACTCAAGACCCAGTGCAATGCGCTCGCTGTGATGGGCTGACATTGCGGTGTTTTTCAGCTGTATGCTGACTGCACAGGCGACGGTTAAAAATACTATTCCTGTAAAAATACCTGTCAGGATTCCCATGAATACTTCAGAAGTCAGGTTGCCCACAATGATTCCCAGCGCCACCGCCAGTACAACTGCGCAGATTTTAAGAACTGCGCCTATAATACCTATGGCACCGAAGGAATAATTACCTGTCGGCTCATGGGGACCACCTTCTCTTCTTTTAGGTCCCGGCTGAATATCACTTGAGGAAAGTCTTGGCTTGTAGCCCCCTCTGGGGTCTGTTCTTGCATCTGCTCCGCAGTGAGGACAGGTCATATCTGCAAAGCCTATTTCCTTTTTGCATCTGGGACAGTATACGGCGGAATATTCTCTCTTTATACCTTCATATCTTCTCATAATTATTCCCTCCATTTCATGGTTTGTATGGGTGATATTCTTAATTTTTCATAAAATTTCATTACGACAGAATAACCGATTTTCTGCACATTCGGTTATTAAACAAGGGGGATTAAATCCCCCTTGTAAGCTTGAAGTTGTGCTTGTTCGATAACACTTTTGCGAAACAAAACGGTCCTTCTTCTCCTCAGGGAGAAGGCTTTTTATTCCTCGGATTCAGCGTCGTCGGTGTCGTCGGATGCAGTGTCATCGGATGCTTCATCCTCTGCCAGCTCCTCATCGGTCAGTGCTTCGTCCTCGCCGTCATCCTCAATCTCGCCGCGCTCGGCGTCCTCATCATGGGGAACTCTTGCAACAGCAACTATTCTTTGATCCTCGGGCATCTTCATGATGCGAACACCCTTGCTGGGTCGTGCGCATACTCTTATCTCGCCCACTGCGATTCTGATAATTACGCCTGCGTCATTGATAATGATAAGATCATCATCCTCATCAACAACACGGATGCAGGCAACGGGACCGACCTCGAGACGGTAGTTCTTGATACCCATGCCGCCGCGGGACTGGAGACGGTAATTTTCGATTTCAGAAAGTCGACCGAAGCCGTTTTCGGAAATGGTCAGCACCTTTGCCCCCTCGCGGAGAGTTGCCATTGCAACAACATAGTCACCCTCGCGAAGTCTGATGCTTCTGACGCCTGCGGCAGTTCTGCCCATAAGTCTGACGTCGTTCTCATCAAAGCGGATGGAATAGCCGTTATGGGTTGCCACCAGCAGATGCCTGGAGCCGTTTGTAATCTTTGTTGCAACCAGCTCGTCATCCTCACGCATACCCAGAGCAATAAGACCCTTCTTTCTCACATTATCGAATGCGGAAAGTGCAGTTCTCTTGATGATACCGTTCTTTGTGATCATTACAACGTTGTTCTCACCGTCGTAATCTCTGGGCAAGTGGAGCATGGAGACTACCTTTTCATCCTGAAGCAGGGGCAGAATGTTTACAACATTGGTACCCTTTGAGGTTCTTGAGCCCTCGGGAATCTCATAGCCCTTGAGACGGTATACTCTGCCGAAATTTGTAAAGAACATTACAAAGTCGTGGGTGCAGCCGATGAACATTTCGGTAGGCACATCCTCTTCCCTTGTTGCCATGCCTGCGATACCTCTGCCGCCTCTGTGCTGGGTCTGATATGTATCTATCTTCTGGCGCTTGAGGTAGCCGAAGTTCGTCATGGTGATAACGCAATTCTCCTCAGCAATGAGGTCTTCGGTATCCATTTCACCCTCGATGGTTGCAATCTCGGTTCTTCTTGCATCACCGAACTTTCTTGCAATCTCAGTCAGGTCATCGGATACGATTTCCTTCTGCTTCTCTTCGGAAGCAAGGATTTCAAGATACTCTGCAATCTTCTCGCGAAGTGCGGCAAGCTCTTCCTCAAGCCTGCTCTTTTCGAGACCTGTCAGCTGTCCGAGACGCATGTTGACTATCGCCTGAGCCTGCACATCATCAAAGCCGAAGCGAGCCATCAGTCTCTCCTTGCCTTCACCTATGCTCTTGCTGGAGCGGAGAATTGCAATAACCTCGTCGATAAAGTCGATTGCAATAATGAGCGCATCAAGGATATGCTCTCTGTCCTTCGCCTTCTGGAGAAGGAAGTTTGTGCGGCGGACGATGACCTCAATCTGGAATTTCAGATATTCCTCAATAATCTGCTTGAGGGTCAGGGTTTTCGGCTCGCCGTTTACAATAGCAACCTGGTTTACGCCGAAGGTATCCTGAAGCTTTGTATATTTGAAAAGATTGTTCAGCACAACATTGGGCTGTGCATCGCGCTTGATATCGATGGTTATACACATACCGCCGTCACGGTCGGAGGAATGGTCAGCGATATCGGAAATGCCCTCTATCTTCTTTTCGTGGACCATATCCGCAATGTGCTTTATAAGCTCTGCCTTGTTGACCTTGTAAGGCAGCTCGGTTACCTGAATGGCATATCTGCCGTTGCTCTTTTCGATTATCTCAGTACGGGCTCTGACAGGAATCTTGCCGCGGCCTGTGGCATAAGCCTGTCTGATTCCTGAGCGACCCATGATGATACCGCCGCCGGGGAAGTCCGGTCCCTTGAGATGCTCCATGATATCGTCAAGGGTAGCATCGGGATTATTCAGCACGCACTTGCATGCTTCAACGGTTTCAACAAGGTTGTGGGAGGGCATGTTTGATGCCATACCGACAGCGATACCCATTGTGCCGTTTACAAGAAGGTTGGGGAAACGGCTGGGCAGGACTGTAGGCTCCTTGCGCTCGTTATCGAAGGAGGGAATGAAATCAACGGTATTCTTCTCAATATCGGTGAGCATTTCCATGCTCATCTTGCTCATTCGAGCCTCGGTATAACGGTATGCAGCAGGGGGGTCACCGTCGATTGAACCGAAGTTACCCTGTCCTTCAACGAGGGTGTATCTCATGGAGAAGTCCTGTGCAAGACGTACCAGAGCATCATAAACAGATGCGTCGCCGTGGGGATGGTACTTTGCAAGCACGTTACCGACGGCGGATGCGCACTTCTTTGTGGGGCTGTCGGCAGTGATGCCCTCTTCGTACATTGTATACAGAATTCGGCGGTGTACCGGCTTGAAGCCGTCACGCACATCGGGCAGCGCACGGGAGACGATAACGGACATGGAATAGTCGATAAAAGCCTGCTTGAGCTCGCTGACTATATCAATATTCGTTATTCGGGATTCCTCACCGCCGACCTCATTCTTAATTTCGTCGCTCATTTATTTTCGTTCCTTTCGGTTGTGTTTTCCATGATGTCCTGTACGGTGATATGCTCACCGATTCTGATTCTGCCGTCGGTTATGAACTGCTTTTTAAGCTTTCTCCTGAGCTTTTTTATCAGGAAACAGGCAGAATCGGCATCAAGACTTCTTGCGGGGATGCATACGATATCTGAAACGCCGAGTATCATAACAATACCATACTCACACTCAATTGCTCTGTATACATCCTTATATCTGTAAAAACAGATTTCCTTGTTTTTGTTTGCGTTTGTGGAAAAACCCTTTTTTCCGAGGTTGAAAAACAACTCACGGGGCTCTTTACATTTAAAACCGCAGGTTGAATTTGCAATGGAAACCGAGGACTGCATTCCGCAGATTTCGGGGTAGTTTTTCTTTATGGAGAAGATTGCAAAGGAGAATAAAAAGCCGCAGACTATTGATAAAACATACACCAGAATATCCGAATCGTATATCAGATTCATAATAGTGACTGCTGCAAGCATCGGAGGATAGATTGCAAACGCTGCAATTATCCGCAGAATTATGTGCCTGCTGTTTTTCATCCTGTAATACTCTCTGTCAACCATAAAGTAGGAGAAAACCATCAAATCCTGCATATCCATGCGGGCTGAGAGCTCATAATGGGTTGCTTTCTCTTTATTACTGTTGGTTTTATTCATATTGTAAATTACTCACAGTACAAAATCAGACATCCAGATTTGTGACGTATTTTGCATTTTCCTCGATGAATATTCTTCTGGGCTCGACCTTTTCGCCCATGAGGATGGAGAACATCTCGCTGGCGTAGGATGCATCCTCCACAGTCACCCTCTGCATAAGGCGAACCTTCGGGTCCATGGTGGTCTCCCAGAGCTGCTCGGGGTTCATTTCACCGAGACCCTTATATCTCTGTACCTTTTCCGCGCCGCCCAGCTCTGCGAGGATCTTATCTCTCTGCTCGTCGGAATAAGCGTAGTATTTTGAAACTTTTTTAGTTATCTTATAATGCTTTCTTGTGGGATCGTCAGAATCCTTTATGCGCTTGACGGTAGCTTCGCCCTTGAGCTCTTCGAGTATCTTGTCGCGCTCCTCGTCGGAGTATGCATCGTACTCCATCTTCTTGCCCTTCTTGGGAGTTATCTCGTAAAGGGGAGGCTGAGCGAGATAAACATGACCTGCTTCGATAAGGGGCTTCATGAAGCGGAAGAAGAAGGTAAGGAGCAGGATTCGGATGTGTGAGCCGTCAACGTCAGCATCAGCCATGATAACGACCTTGTGATAACGGAGCTTTGAAAGGTCAAAATCCTCACCGATGCCGCAGCCCAGAGCCAGCACAACGGGAGTGAGCTTGTCGTTGCCGTATACCTTGTCAAGTCTGGCCTTCTCGACGTTGAGCATCTTACCCCAGAGGGGGAGGATAGCCTGAGTGTTTCTGTCTCTGCCATTCTTTGCAGAGCCGCCTGCAGAGTCACCCTCGACGATGTAGACTTCACATTCAGCAGGATTGTTGCTTATGCAGTCTGCAAGCTTGCCGGGAAGACGGGCAGAATCCAGTGCGCTCTTTCTGCGGACACTTTCCTTAGCCTTTCTTGCAGCCTCTCTTGCTCTGGCTGCTTCAAGGGATTTATTTACGATAGCCTTACCTACAGCGGGATTTTCCTCAAGATAGGTGGAAAGACTCTTTGTAACGCAGGCTGCGGTCAGGGAACGGACCTCGGTATTGCCGAGCTTGCCCTTTGTCTGACCTTCAAACTGTGCTTCCATTACCTTTGCAGAGATTATGCAGGTAAGACCCTCACGGACTTCTTCACCTGACAGATTACGGTCAGCTTCCTTGAGAAGTCCGAACTTTCTGCCGTAATCGTTGATGCATCTGGTCAGAGCAGACTTGAAGCCCTCTTCATGAGTACCGCCGTCGATGGTTCTGACGTTGTTTGCAAAGGAATATGTATTATCATTGTAGTCGGTGTTGTACTGCATTGCGATTTCAACTTCGCACTGAGCCTGCTCATCGGTCTTCTTCAGATAGATTACATCATTGTGAAGAAGCTCTGCACCGGTTTTGTTGTGAATGAAGGTTACAAACTCACGGATACCGCCTTCGTAGTGGAAAACTTCCTTTCTTCCGTCCTCGGTGCGGTTGTCCGAAAGCTCGATGTGAACACCTGCATTGAGGAATGCCTGCTCACGAAGTCTTGTTTCAAGGACAGAGAAATCGTAAACGGTGGTCTCCTTGAAGATTTCGGGGTCAGCCTTGAAGGTTACCTCGGTACCTGTTCTGTCGGTCTCACCGATGACAGTGATGCCCTCTGTCTTCTTTCCGCGCTCAAAGCGCATCAGGTGGATTTTTCCGTCCTGATAGACCTTTACCTCAAGCCACTCGGAAAGAGCGTTTACAACCGATGCACCAACGCCATGGAGACCGCTGCTTACCTTGTAGACACTGTTATTGAACTTACCGCCTGCGTGGAGGATGGTGAAAACAACTTCAACCGCAGGCAGACCTGTCTTGCTCTGGATAGCAACGGGGATTCCGCGTCCGTCGTCAACGACCTTTATAATATTGCCGTCCTCGATAGACACAAGAATCTTGTCGCAGAAGCCTGCAAGAGCCTCGTCGATGGAGTTGTCAACTATCTCATAGACAAGGTGGTGCAGTCCTCTGGGACCTGTTGAACCGATATACATACCGGGTCTTTTTCTGACAGCTTCAAGCCCCTCCAGAACCTGTATCTGGTCTCCGCCGTATTCCACATTTTTGGGGTCGTTGCGGTCAAATTCGTGCTTTTCGTTAATTTCTGACATTTTAATCAAACCTCAAATTCATTTGAAATTTTTAAACTGTTTTATTTATTACGGGAGACCGCAGAGGGGCTCCCTAACTATAATTTCAAAATTAATAGTTTACTTTCTTATAAAAGTGCCGATATGTTTTTTCTTGTATTCGCTGAGCTCTTCTGAGGAATCCTCGTAATTTCTGTTGCCCAGCTTCATCAGAATTATCAGGAACACAAGGAACAGAACAAGAAGCACATATCCGACTGCTGTCAGAATATCGCCCCATCTGCCGAGGGTCTGATAATACCGCTCGATTATATAGGTACAGATGCCTATCAGGAGAATCAGAAGGAAGGTTGCTGTTCTTATCCTTCCAATGTTTTTCATAAGAAAGGATGCATCCTTGCCCCCCGATGCCTTGGTTCTGTCCATTCCGCAGCTGAGACAGGTCCTTGATGAGCTGTTCTGCTTTGCACCGCAGTGAGGACAACAGGGATTTCTGCTCATAACGTCCCCCTAGAATTTCATTTTTGAAGCGGATCTCTTTTTAAGGGTCGCAGGTGAAAGCTGAGAAAGATATACCTTTTCTCCGCTGTCACCGCTGCATATAACAAAACTTTTGGGAAGCTCATAGGAAACCGCAGTTACCTTTCCTTCCTTTTCAGCCTTGTTGAGATATTCACGGGTCTTTTTGGAAACGGTGGTATTATCCAGGTCGAAAATGCCGATTATGTCTCTTTCGCGGATAATTGTCTCCTGTCCAAGATGCAGATACATTCAATATCCTCCCGGAAATTAAAGATTTTCGTCGTTTTCCTTCTCTTCACCCTTTTTATAAAGGCTTCCGAAGGCTAAATATATAAGACTTTCCAGAATACAACTGAGGGTAAGCAGCACAACAGCACCTATTCCGAAAATTACCATCAGTCTTACGCACATTCTTAAATCCCTGATATTCCAGCTGTACAGAATGGAAATGGGTATTGCCACAAATATCATCGATGCGCCAAGATAATAACAGAGCTTTCTGACGGCACTGCACCAGCGGCGTGAGCTTTCCTTGTCGCTGATGACATGCTCCTTCTCTATTATGGGTCCTGTATATTCGGAAAGCTTCTCTCCGCATTTTTCACAGAGGGTTTTCTCGTCTGTGAAGCAGAATCCGCATTTATCGCATCTTTTCATTTTTATCATTCCTTTGTATGATGAAGAATCACAGGGCTTTGAAAACACCGTTTTCAACTTCAAATACTTTGCCCTTTGTAACTCTTTTCAGAGCTGCCCTGTCGCAGCAGGTTATCATAACCTGCCAGCCCTCGAGCTTGCTCAGCAGGAATTTCTGCCGTGAGGAATCAAGCTCGCTGAGGACATCGTCAAGAATGGCTATGGGCATTTCCCCTGCGGTGCTGCTCATCATTTCAGCCTCCGCAAGCTTCAGGGCAAGGACGCAGCTGCGTTTCTGACCCTGTGAGCCAAACTGACGCACCGGCATCGAATCAAGGCGAATATCTATATCATCCCTGTGGGGACCGTAATAGGTAAAGCCCAGAGAAAGGTCGCTTCCTCTGCTCTCCTGCAGCTTTTTAAGGAGAATATACTGATAATCCTCCTCGCAGTCTGCTGCCTGACGGAAGAATGAGCAGGCATACTTTGCATCGAACACCTCTCTGCCGTCAGATATCCCTTTATAAATCTCCGCTGCCTTTTCCGAAAGGGTCTGCAGATAGCGGTATCTTGTCACTGCAATATGAGCGCCAAGCTCTGCAAGATGCTCGTCCCATATGCTGAGCAGCGAACCCTCCGCAGTGTTTTCCTTTATCTGCTTGAGAAGGGTATTTCTCTGGCGGAGCACCTTTGTATAGCGGATTATTGTGTTTGTGAAGCTGGGCTTCATCTGGCAGATGGAGCAGTCTATGAAAGAACGTCTCCCCTCTGCTGCGCCTGTTATCAGCTTTACATGCTCAGGGGCGAAAACTATTGCACACAGTGAGCCGATGAGATTTGCAGGCACAAGTTCGGGAACATCGTTAAGTGTCACGATTCTTGTATCAGGGCGCACCTCTATAACAGCGTTCTGATTGCGTTCATGAGAATAGAAATCCAGTTCGATAAAGGATTTCTTCTCACCCATGCGCACCATTTCGCTGTTTTTTGCACCGCGGAAGCTTTTGGCGCCTGTGAACATCCACAGTGCCTCCAGCATATTGGTTTTTCCCTGTCCGTTATCTCCGCAGAATATATTTACCGATGGAGAAAACTCTATCACGGCGCTTTCTATATTGCGGAAATTACAGATTTTCAGCTTGTTGGCTATCATGAGATAACTCTGAGCTTTTCGCCCATGCACTCAATCTCGTCATCGGGGTAAAGCTTCTTGCCTCGGGCTGTGCAAACCTCGCCGTTGACCTTTACGCTCCCTGACTGGATAAGCAGCTTTGCTTCGCCGCCTGACTGGATGCCTGCAAGCTTTAAAAAGCTGTCAAGCTTGATAAATTCTGTGGTAATTTCGATTTCTCTCATAGAAATCTCCTTTTTTGTATCTGTTTTTTGCATACAGTGATATCAAATATCAAAAGTTTTACTCAATTTTTTTCAAAAAATTGTGGGTTTCAAAAGGGCAAAGCCCTTTTGCAGGGGTTTGGGGTGAGAATCGAAGATTCTCAAAGCAATCCAACGGATTGCAAGAGAAGCTCACCAACTATTTGTGCTCTTTTAAATGTGGGTCAGTGACCCACATTTATTTTTTACAACGGGACGGGAAACCCGTCCCCTACGAACATTATCTCTTGGGCTGCTTTACGGGCATGAGATAGAATTCAAAGTGGTCGCCCTCGCAGGGGGTTATGCGCATGGGCTCTTCACTGCTGCCCAGCTCGATTTTTACTATATCAGAATCAACCGCTCTGAATGCATCCAGGATATACTTGTTTCTGAACCATATCTCCTTGGTATCAAAATCAATATCCTCTATCCAGCTGTCGTTGGCTTCGCCAAGGTCTGAGCGGCACTCCAGACGGATCGCGCCCTCACCGAAATAGCAACGAACAGGCATATCTCCGTTGGAAAGCAGCATCAGCGCCATACGCTCGGATCCTTCGATCATTCTGCCGACGTTGATCTTTGCCTCAACATCAGGATTGAGACGGAGCTTGGAAACTGAACGGTAATCTATAAAGTTGCCCTCAAGTACACGGGAAAGCAGGGTATAATTGCCCATACGGAACATTACAAACCTGCGGGCTATCATGACTGTTGCATCCTCTTCCTCATCGGGAAGCATCTTTTCGACCTCTGTCAGGGTCTTTCCGGGTACTACAAAGCCGCTTTCGATTTCGCTCTTTATAGGCTCTGTTCTGATTGCAACTCTGAAGCCGTCGAGGGATACAAGGCGGAAGCAGTCGAGACCTATCTCAAACTTTACGCCTGTATATATAGGCTGCATCAGGTTATCGGAAATGCAGAATATTGTCTGGTTGATCATGGAGCGGAGCATTCCCTGAGGGAGGGTTATGGAGTTCTCGCTCTGGAAGTCGGGCAGGTCGGGGAAATCATCTGCATTCATGCCGGATACGGTAAAGGATGCGCTGCCTGAGGTTATGAAAATCTCGTAGTTTTCCTTTACTTCAATGGTGACCTGATCACCGGGGAGCTTGCGCATTATATCGGCAAATATCTTTGCAGGATGGATGACTATATCGCCCTCCTCCTTGATAACTGCATCTATGGTGCAGGTTATGCCCATATCAAGGTTATAGCCGCAGAGATAAAGTCCGTCAGCTCTGCTTGCCTTCATGAGTATGCCCTCAATGGAGCGGATGGTCGATTTGGGAGATACCGCTCTGTGTACCTTTGATACTGCATCCTGAAGTGCAGTTCTTTCGCATGTAAGCTTCATCGCAATCATTCTTTCTGTCTGTTGATTTTTTGGCTGATTATGAATAATCATATCATATCTTATGATATTAGCTCAGTAGTTGTAGTAGAAAAGTCAGTTATGTGGAAAAACTCAAAAAATCCGCTTTTCTCTAAGGTGAGTTGTCTGTGGAAAAGGGTTTAAAAGATGTCAGTAAAATTGTGGAGTATTTTCAGCCTGTCCGTTTCTCCACATCTTCCACATTTTATCAACCTTAGTTTAAGGTGGAAAATGTTAAAAGTTTTGTCCACTTTTTCAAAAGTGGTGGTTTCCAAAGGCAAAGCCTTTGGTTCGGGGTTTGGGGGCGAAAGCCACCAATTTTTCATGCTTTCTTACATGTGGGTCGTTGACCTACATTTATTTCTTAGTAATGAAAGTTAAGGGCGTTGCTTTGCAATCCTGTGGATTGCTTTGAGAAGCTTCGCTTCTCACCCTTAAAACCCATTCAAGGACTCTGTCCTTGAAAATCCTGCCACCTTTGAGAAAGGTGGACGAAACTTTTGTTATTTGGCTATTATTTTAGAAACAGATGTTTCACGTGGAACAATCAGTTATTTGTTCTGACGTTGCGGATAATGTCTTCGATTCTGGTCTTGAAATCAGGCTGTGACTTCATCTTTGCCTCGATCTGGTTGACTGAGTAGATTACAGTGGTGTGGTCGCGGCTTGTGAACTTGTCGCCGATTTCCTTGTATGTAAGGTCTGTGACCTGTCTGATAATATACATTGCAGACTGACGGGCAAGGGGGATGTTTCCGCTGCGCTTGTTGGAGCGGATATCCTCAGGTGCTACGTCAAAGGTGCGGGATACCTCAATCATTACTCTGTCGATTGTGACAGGCACAGGCTCGGTGTCGTTTAGCACGTCCTTGAGAGCATTCTGTGCGGTGATGATGGTGGGCTTGTCCTTTTCCAGCATCGCAAGGACGCTTATCTTTTTGACAACTCCTTCTATCTGACGGATGTTGTTCTTCAGCTTCTCGGCGATGAATACGCAGATATCGTCACCAAGCTCAAGTCCCATATCCTGTCCCTTTCTCTTGATGATAGCCATTCTGGTTTCAAAATCGGGGGGCTGGATATCTGCAAGAAGTCCGTTTTCGAAACGTGTTCTGAGTCTGTCGTCAAGAGATGCGATCTCTTTGGGAGGACGGTCGGAGGTCAGGACTATCTGGTTGCGCTCCTGATACAGTGCGTTGAAGGTGTGGAAGAATTCCTCCTGGGTGCTTTCCTTGCCGGCGATGAACTGAACGTCGTCCACCAGCAGGACATCAACATATCTGTACTTTGAGCGGAATTCCGTCATGCTCTTGGTCTGCAGAGCTTCGATAAGCTCGACGGTGAACTGGTCGCCCTTGATATAAACGATATTTGCGTTGGGCTTTCTTTTGAGGACCTCTTCCTTTATTGCAAACATAAGGTGAGTTTTGCCAAGTCCCGAGTTACCGTAGATAAAAAGAGGGTTATAAGCGTTTCCGGGATGCTGTGCAACGGCAGATGCCGCAGCAAAGGCGAACTGATTTGAAGAACCGACGATGAAGTTTGAGAAGGTGAACTCATTTGCATCGCTCTTCTTCTCCTCCGCCTGTGAAAGCTCGGAGGGGATGAGAATCCTTGCCATGAGAGGAAGACCCGTAACAGCTCTGATTGCCTCCTCAAGCTGGGGGATGAACATGTCGACCACTGTGTTGCGGTGGAAATTTGTAGGAGCCATCATCACAAATTCACCGGAACGTATCTCAACAGGTGAAAGAGGCTCAAGCCACACTGCATAGGAGACCTCTGCAACATTCATCTGGAGATTTTCGTCTATTTTGACCCACAGGTCATGAATTGAATCCATAGTTTACTTTTACATTCCCTTCAAATTTTGGTTGCTTATGAAGATAAGTTCGTTCCCATAAGTGCGCGTGTCTGCACGCGCAAAAACAATATTTTCATAACTATAATATAATAACATATAATTGTAAATTTTTCAAACAAACCGCCCTCAAAATCGCTGCAAATTTTATCTTCTTTTTCTATATATAATGACGAAATTGTTGAAAATTATGAAAATTTAAATTTATATAATATTCATACATTTTATCAATATCTTGTTTTGCTTTGGGACTTTGTATTCTAAGTCTTGGGGAAAGGGGTGAAAAATAAGGTCAGAAATACATAAAATCGCTGTGCTGTGCCGTTTTTTCTTAAAAATATTTACTTGACACAGCCCCTCCTTTTCGTTTATAATGCACCTTAGCAATGTGTGCGCACAGTTTGACGGGGCGCTTATACCCGTCGCACGTTCGGAAAGGAGGACTGCAATAATGTGGAGAACATATCAGCCTAAGAAGCTTCAGAGACAGAAGGAGCACGGTTTCCGTAAGAGAATGTCAACGAGGAACGGCCGCAAGGTGCTCGCTCGCCGTCGTGCGAAGGGCCGCAAGAC